>NZ_JBYTEM010000042.1:0-35025 GCF_058789735.1 Rhodanobacter sp. FW106-PBR-R2A-1-15
ACTTCGGTGATCGCCCCGGAACCTTTCGTTCCGGGTGAGCCGCCCATTCTACATCGCTTTTTGCGACCGTCAACACCACCGAGGAAGTTTCTCGAGGCCCCGCAGTCCGCCTTGCGACGTTGGGCGACTGCGGGCCGCGAATAATACGGTCTCTGCTCCATTTGGCAAGCGTTTCTTGAGAAAAATTTCAGGGAACCTGCGCAAGCAACTGCCGCAGCCGAAAATTTTTCTTTTCGGGCACGTCCGCTACGTGCCTTCGCGCTGACCGGAACGCAGCAGATCAGGCGCGCACCAGTCTCACGCGGGCGAAGTTGCGCCTGCCTACCTGCAGCACACCCTCGAAACCGGCATGGAAGACGCGCAGCGCGTCTTCCGCTACTTCGGCGTCGATGCGCACGGCACGCTCCTTCAACTTGCGGTTCGCCTCGGAGTTGCTGGCGGTGAGCCCGGCCGCGGTGAGCAGGGCCGCCAGGCGCAGGCCCTCGGCCGGCACTACGATGTCGGCCTGCGGCAGCAGCGAGGTATCACCCTCGCCGCGCACCACCGCATGCCAGCCGGCAATTGCCTGTTCAGCAGCGGCCGCGCCATGGAAGCGCGTGGTCAGTTCGCGCGCGAGACGCAGCTTGGCGTCGCGCGGGTTGAGGGCGCCGCTGGCGACGTCCTGCTTCATGCGTGCCAACTCGTCCAGCGACACGTCGAAGCTGAGCAGCTCGAACCAGCGCCACATCAGCTCGTCGCCGATCTTCATGGTCTTGGTGACGATGTCGATCGCCGGCTCGTTGATGCCGATGTAGTTGCCCAGCGACTTGGACATCTTGTTGACGCCATCCAGCCCTTCCAGCAACGGCATGGTCAGCACGATCTGCGGCGGCTGGCCGTGGTGTTCCTGCAGCACGCGGCCCATCAGCAGGTTGAACTTCTGGTCGGTGCCGCCCAGCTCCACGTCCGCCTTCAGTGCCACCGAGTCGTAGCCCTGCACCAGCGGATACAGGAACTCGTGGATCGCGATCGGCTGTTGTGCCGCATAGCGCTTGGTGAAGTCGTCGCGCTCGAGCATCCGCGCCACGGTGTGCTGGGCAGCGAGCCTGATCATGTCCGCCGCGCTCATCTTGCCGAACCATTCGGAGTTGAAGCGCAGCTCGGTCCGCTCGCGGTCGAGCACCTTGTAGACCTGCTCGGCGTAGGTCTCGGCGTTGACCAGCACGTCTTCGCGGCTGAGCGGCCTGCGCGTGACGTTCTTGCCGGTAGGGTCGCCGATCATGCCGGTGAAGTCGCCGATCAGGAAGACCACCTGATGGCCCAGGTCCTGGAACTGGCGCATCTTGTTCAGCAGCACGGTGTGGCCCAGATGCAGATCCGGCGCGGTCGGGTCAAAGCCGGCCTTGATCCGCAGCGGGCGACCCTGCTTCAGGCGCTCGGCCAGGTCTTCCCGCTTGATGATTTCGTCGGCGCCACGCGCAATCGTGGCCAGCGCCTGCTCAAGCTCGCTCATGCAAGGTTTCTCGATGGTTGGATGAAACAGGCAATGGCCGCAATGTGACCGTGCCGTCAACGTTAATTGTGTGTTAACGACGAAAGCGTTGCAAATCCTTGATGCGAAAGGCGTTGACGCCCTTTGCACATGGCCGTTATGGTACCCGCAGTTTTGTTTCCCTGTAGCGTGGGCGTAACAGCATGGCAGAAGAAAAGCAGGGGGCGCGGCAAGCCCGCAAGCAGGCCATCTGTCGCAAGGCGCAACGCCGGCACTCCCATTTCTATGCGCGCTGCGCCCACTGGTCGTTCAATCGCTCGGGCGAAATCGAGCCGATCCGCTGGCGTCGCGAACGTCTGGTGCTCGCCGGCACGGCGCTGCTGATTACCCTGCTGTCCGGTTTCATCATGCCCGCCTGGGCCAGCGCGATGCGCCCCGCGCCCACGCCCGAAGTGCATTCGCTGTTGCCGCTGGCACTGCCGAAGATCACGCCGGCCAACCTTACCGCCGCGACCGTGGACGACTGGCAGGTGGTACGGGTGCAACCGGGACAAACGCTGTCGGACATCTTCACCGCACGCGGCCTCGGCATGGCCGACCTGCAGAAGGTGATGGATACTGCCAGCAGCGCAAAAAACGCTCTGCACAACATCCGTCCGGGCCAGGAGTTCGACTTCCTGCTCGGCAGTGACGGCAGCCTCAAGGGCTTCCGCTTCGACCAGGACCAGGCCAGCCGCGCCACCATCCGCCTCGACGGCACGCGGCCCAGCGTCGCCATCCAGCAACGCGACATGGACCTGCGCGAACAGGTGGCGCACGGCGTGATCCGCAGCAGCCTGTACGCCGCCGGCGACCAGGCCGGCATGGACGCGGCGATGGTGGGCAAACTCGCCGACCTGTTCAAGTACGACATCGACTTCGTGCAGGACCTGCGCGTCGGCGACAGCTTCACCGTGATCTACGACGACATCTACCGCGATGGCGTGCGCTACGGCCAGGGCAACATCATTGCCGCCGAGTTCGTCAACCAGGACAAGCGCTACACCGCCTACCGCTTCAAGAAGGCCGACGGCAGCTACGGCTGGTACAGCGAGGATGGCCGGCCGATCCAGAAGTCGTTCCTGCGCATCCCGGTCGATTTCACCCGCATCTCCTCGCAGTTCACCGCGACGCGCATGCACCCGATCCTCGGTCGCATGCGCGCACACAAGGGCGTGGACTATGCCGCCCCCAGCGGCACCCCGATCCACGCGGCGGGCGACGGCGTGATCAAGTATCACGGCTGGGAGCGCGGTTACGGCAACTTCGTGGTGATCCAGCACAACAACAGCATCAGCACCGCCTACGGCCACATGTCGCGTTTCGTGAAGGGTCAGCGGGTGGGTGAGCGGGTGCGCCAGGGTGAAGTGATCGGCTACGTCGGCATGACCGGCCTAGCCACCGGCCCGCACCTGCACTACGAGTTCCGCGTCAACGGCGTACAGCGCAACCCGCAGACGGTGACGCTGCCGAAGCCCGAGCCGCTGCCGGCCGTGCAGATGGCGCGCTTCAAGGCCGACGTGGTGAAGCCCCAGCTGGCGCGGCTGACCGAACTGGACGCGCGCATCACGCTGGCGCGCGCCAACGTCCGCGCCAACCACGACAACTGAACGCCCGTCGCGCGTGGACGACGCCTCGGCGCTGTACATCGGACTGATCTCCGGCACCAGCGCCGACGGCATCGACGCCGTGCTGACCAGCTTCAACCGTGGCCTGCCGCAGCTGCAGGCCAGCCACTCGCATCCGTGGCCGGCGGATCTGCGCAGGCGAATGCTTGCGCTGGCCCAGGGAGAGAGCGCACTCGACCTCGATGCTTTTGGACGGCTGGACGTCCAGATCGGCCGCTGCTTCGCCGACGCCGCGCTGCAGCTGCTCGAGCGCAGCGGCACGCCCACCTCGGCCGTCCGCGCCATCGGCTCGCACGGCCAGACGCTGCGCCATCGCCCCAGCGGTGCCTACCCGTTTACCCTGCAGCTCGGCGACCCGAGCGTGATCGCCGAGCGCTGCGGCATCGACGTGGTGGCGGATTTTCGCCGCGCCGACGTCGCCGCTGGCGGGCAGGGCGCACCGTTGCTGCCTGCGCTGCACGCAATGCTGCTGGCACGACCGGGACATGTGCGGGTGGTGCTGAACCTCGGCGGCATCGCCAACATCACCGTGCTCGGTGCCGACGGCCGCGTGTTCGGCTTCGACACCGGCCCGGCCAACGGCCTGCTCGATGCCTGGCACCTGCGCCAGCACGGCGAGCCGTTCGATCGTGACGGCGCGTACGCCGCCCGTGGCCGCGTCGACACCGGCCTGCTCGATACCCTGCTGGCCGATCCCTACTTCACGCTGCCACCGCCGAAGAGCACCGGCCGCGAGTACTTCCACCTCGACTGGCTGGCCGCGCATGCACCGCTCGCCGCGCTGGACCCCGCCGACGTGCAGGCGACCCTGCTGGAACTCACTGCGCGCAGCGTGGCCGCGGCGATCGCGCAGCACGCGCCGCAAGCGGAAGAAGTGCTGGCCTGCGGCGGCGGCGTACACAACGGTGCGCTGATGCAGCGGCTGGGTGAACTGCTGGCGCCTCGCGTGCTGCTGGACACCTCGCGCTACGGCGTCGATCCGGACTTCCTCGAAGCCACCGCCTTCGCCTGGCTGGCGCGGCAACGCCTGCTCGGCCTGCCCGGCAACCTGCCGGCGGTCACCGGCGCACGCGGTCCGCGGATACTGGGCGCAGTCTATTCCGCGCCGGTCGCACCACCGGCATAGCCGATGTTTTCCGGGGCCAGCTGGGTCGGCTGGGTCTGCGCCAGCGCATGCAGCGCCTCCTGGAACACACCCTGTTCGGCCGCGCCCCAATCGCCATCGAGGACGGTCAGCGCAGCGGGGTCACGCAGGTTCTCGCTGCAGCGCTGCGCAGCCGACATGCCCAGGCCGCTGCGCAGCGCATGCAACATGACGTCGTTGACCGTGCACTGGCGATCCCGGGCCAGCGACCGGATGCGTTCGACGAGCAGGCTGTCGACGTGCTGCAGGATCATGTCCGGCATAAGCGTCACTCCATGTTGCACATGCCCCTGTGCCAGCGATGCTTGCACAACCGCCGCCACGCCACGCGTCGCGATGGCGATTCCGTGGCCGACTTGGCAATCACGTTGTGAACGCAACCACACCGCCGCGCGACAGTCTAGGCGGCGCCTGCCGCCGCCCGCGCACGCTCCTCGCCGCGGAAGTAGCGCCACAGGCCGGCGAACAGCAACATCGACGGCAGCACCGCCAGCACCGTGATGACGAAGTAGCCGCCGTAGCCGGTGGCGGTGGCGATGCCGCCGGCAAAAAAACCGAGCAGCTTGCCAGGCAGGTTGACCAGCGAGCTCAGCAACGCGTACTGCGTCGCGGTGTGCTGGCGATTGACCAGCGAGGACAGGAACGCCACGGTCGGCGGCCCCAGCATGCCCAGGGTGAGGTTTTCGCCGGAGATCACCAGGGTCAGCACCAGCAGGTCGCCGGGGTGGGCGATCAGCAGCAGGTACAGCAGGTTGCTGCAGCCACACAGCACGATGGTGATGCCGAGCGGCCGCCATGCGCCCCAGCGCGCCACCATGGCGCCGCCGATGAACACGCCGACAATGCCGATCCAGATGCCGTAGATCTTGGTGATGGTGCCGATCTGGGTCTTGGAGAAACCCATGTCGCGGTAGAACGGGCTCATGATGCCGCCGATGGTGGCCTGCTCGGGCATCTTGAACAGCAGCAGGAACAGCAAGGTCACCCCGGCCAGCGGCCAACCGTAACGACGGAAGAAATCGGCGAACGGATCGATCACGCTCTCGCGCATCGCGTCGCGCCAGCGCGTGGCGCGTACCCGCAACACGTCCGGTTCGCGCGCGATCAGCGTGGTCGCCACCGGCACCGCCATCGCCAGCGCCATCAGCACGTAGACCAGCCGCCACGACAGGTGGTCGGCCAGGATCAACGCCACCGCACCGGCCAGCAGCAGGCCGATGCGGTAACCGAGCGAGTAGGTGGCAACCAGCGCGCCCTGCGCCTCGATCGGCGCGATCTCGATGCGGTAGGCGTCCACCGCGATGTCCTGGGTGGCACCGAAGAACGCCACCAGCAGGGTGGCCGCCACGAACGGGGTCAGCTGCCGCGGGGTCAACGCGGCCATCGCCAGCAGCCCGAACACCACGCCCAGCTGCGCGAACAACAGCCAGCCGCGGCGCTGGCCGAGGCGGGCGAAGCCGGGGAGGCGCCCGTGGTCGAGCAGCGGCGCCCACACGAACTTGAACGCATAGGTCATGCCGGCGCTGGCAATCATGGTGATGTCCGCCAGCTTGATGCCGTTTTCCTTCAGCCAGTACGCCAGCGTGCCGGCCACCAGCAGGAACGGCAGGCCGGAGGAAAAGCCGAACAGCGCCATTGTCCATGCCGCCGGCTGGGCGAACGCCCGCCATACCGACGGCTTTGCCGGTCGCGCCGCCGCGGGCTCAATCGGCATAGTCGACGGTGTACGGCGCGTGGTCGGAGAAGCGTTCGTCGCGGTAGATCGAGCACGCCTTCAGGCGCTCGCGCAAGCTCGGTGAGACGACCTGGTAGTCGATCCGCCACCCCACGTTGTTCTCGCGCGCGCGGCCGCGGTTCGACCACCAGGTGTACTCGACCGCATCGGGCTTGATCGCGCGGAAGCTGTCGACCCAGCCGCGCTGATTGAACAGCAGGTCCAGCCACGCACGCTCCTGCGGCAGGCAGCCGGAGTTCTTCTGGTTGGACGACCAGTTCTTGATGTCGTTCCTGGTGTGCACGATGTTCCAGTCACCGCAGATCACATAGTCGCGGCCGCTGTTCAACCATGCATCGAAGATCGGCGTGATCCACTCCATCGCCTTGAACTTGAACTGCTGGCGCTCGTCGCCGGAGGAGCCGGACGGGAAGTACAGCGAGACCACGCTGAGCTTGCCGAAGCGCGCCTCGATGTAGCGCCCCTCGTTGTCGAACGCATCCCAGCCCAGTTCGGTGAGCACCTGGTCGGGTTCACGCCGGGTGTAGATCGCCACGCCGCTGTAGCCCTTCTTGCTGCTGGCGTCGCGGTACAGGCAGTGGTGGCCGTCGGGGCGGAACATCGCGTCGACCAGCTGGCCTTCCTGCGCCTTGGTTTCCTGCAGGCAGACCACGTCCGCCTGCTGTCGGCGCAGCCAGTCGAACACGCCCTTGGTGGCGGCCGAGCGGATGCCGTTGGCGTTGAGGGTGATGATGCGCATGCGGACTCCTCGGGCGGCGGGCCATCATAGCAACCATGCCGGCCCGCCCTGCGGTCCGTGCGCGCCGGTCGGCCCGGGCAGGGCTGTACCATGGCGGCCTTGCCGTAGCACAGCGCCGCCGCGGCCCCGACTTCCACCGTTTGCGAGACCCTCCGTGCACGCCTACCAGCGCGACTTCATCGAACTCACCCTGCGCCGCGACGTGTTGCGCTTCGGCGAGTTCACTCTGAAATCCGGCCGCCACAGCCCGTACTTCTTCAACATGGGGCGGATCGACTCGGGCGCCGCGCTGGCCCAGCTCGGCCGCGCCTACGCCGCCGCCCTGGTGAACTCCGGTGTCGCCGTGGACATGTTGTTCGGGCCTGCCTACAAGGGCATCGCACTGGCCGCCGCCACCGCCATCGCGCTGGCCGACGGCCATGGCCGCGACCTGCCGTGGGCGTACAACCGCAAGGAGGCGAAGGACCACGGCGAGGGCGGCGTGCTGGTCGGCGCGCCGCTCGAGGGCCGGGTGCTGATCGTCGACGACGTGATGACCGCCGGCACCGCGGTGCGCGAGTCGCTGGCATTGATCCGCGCCCAGGGCGCCACGCCGGCCGGCGTGCTGATCGCGCTGGACCGGCAGGAGCGCGGACAGGGCGAGCGCTCGGCCGCGCAGGAGGTGGCCGCCGACCATGGCATTCCGGTGATCGCGATCACCAGCCTCGACGACGTGCTGGCCTATGCCGGCGAGCAGCCGCGGCTGGCCGCCGAGCACGCCCGCCTGCTGGCCTACCGCGAGCGCTACGGAGTCCGCCGCTGAGTCCAGCGTGTCCTCAAGCGAACCCGGTCACACTCGCAGCGGCTGCCGCGCCCACGAAGCTAGGCAGCGTGACCGCGCTGGCTATACTGGGCAACGAAGAGGGGTATCCATGCGCAAATCATTGCTCGTCATCGCCGTTGCCGTGCTGGCTGCGAGCCTGTCGACGCAGGCCCAGAACACCGGCAACGTTCGCTACAAGTGGCACGACGGGGAGGGTCTGATGCACTTCAGCGACAGCCTGACCGCCGAAGCCATGAAGTACGGCTACGAATTGGTCAACGACCGCGGCCTGGTGGTGCAACGCGTGCCACGCCAGTTGACCGCCGCCGAACGCACCGCCGCCGCCGAGCTCGCCACCGAACAGGCGGCCCAGCAGCGCGCCGCGCAGGAACGCGCGAACGCCGATGCGCAGATGCTGCTGGCCTACCCGGACGAAGACTCCTACCGGATTTCGCTGCAGCAGGTGCTGGATACCATCGACCAGCAGATCCACACCTCGCAGATCAACCTGCGCAGCCAGGAGAAGGCGTTGACCGACCTGCTCGGCCGCGCCGCCGACCTCGAGAACGCCAAGAGCCCGGTACCCAAGCCCCTGGCCGACAGCATCGCGCAACAGCGCAACGTGGTGGCCACGCTGCGCGACACGCTGCGCCGCCAGCAGACCCTGCGCAGCAATACCGAGCAGCAGCAGGTCGGGCAGCTGGCGCACTACCGCGAAGTCAGGACGGCCGCGCAGAAACAGTCGGCGGAGTAGCCCGGCGGCGGCCCTCGCCCGGAGCGCGGTTTCACGCGCGCAACGTGGCAGCCGGGCGCGCCGCCGGGCGCTAGAACGGCAGCTTCAGACCCGAATCGACGGCCAGCAGCTGCTGGCGGAACACCTGCTGGATCCTCTTCAGCGCCGTCGCGTCGTCCGCCTCGAAGCGCAACACCAACACCGGCGTGGTGTTCGACGCGCGCACCAGGCCCCAGCCGTCCGGCCAGTCCGCGCGCACACCGTCGATGGTGATCAGGCTGGCGTCCTCGAAGTTCGCCTGCTGGCGCAGCCGATCCATGAAGCGGTAGTGCTCGCCCTCGGCCAGCTCGACCTTCAGCTCGGGCGTGGAGACGCTCTTCGGCAGCGTGGCGAAGATCTGCTCGGCGCTGCGCCCCTGCAGGTCGCCGGCGAGGATCTCCAGCAGCCGCGCAGCGGCGTAGATGCCGTCGTCGAAGCCGTACCAGCGCTCCTTGAAGAAGAAGTGCCCGCTCATCTCGCCGGCCAACTCGGCGCCGGTCTCGCGCATCTTCGCCTTGATCAGCGAGTGCCCGGTGCGCCACATCAGCGGGCTGCCGCCGGCATCGAGGATCTGCCCCTTCAAGTGGCTGGTGCATTTCACGTCGTAGATCACCGTGGCGCCGGGCTGGCGCGACAGCACGTCGCGCGCGAACAGCATCAGCAGGCGGTCCGGGTAGACGATCTCGCCGGAGCGGGTGACCACGCCGAGGCGGTCGCCGTCGCCGTCGAAGGCCAGGCCGAGATCGGCGCCGCTGCTCTTCACGGCGAGGATCAGGTCCTGCAGGTTGTGCGGGTCGGACGGGTCCGGGTGATGGTTCGGGAAGTTGCCATCGACGTCGCAATACAGCGGCACCACCTCGCAGCCGACGCCTTCCAGCACCTGCGGCGCGATCGCACCGGGGATGCCGTTGCCGCAGTCCACCACCACCTTCAGGCGGCGCTCGGCGAGCACGTCGGAAACGATCTTCTCGATGTAGTCCGGGGCCACGTCGACCTGGCGCAGACCACCGCCGCCGCCGCTGGCCAGCGCGCCATCGGCGATGCGCTGGTACAGGTCCTGGATCGCCCCTTCGGCCAGCGTCTGGCCGCCGACCACGATCTTGAAGCCGTTGTAGTCCGGCGGATTGTGGCTGCCAGTGACCGCCACGCCACAGCCGGTGTTGAAGCGGTAGGTGGCGTAGTACACCACCGGCGTCGGCACCGCGCCGATATCGATCACGTCCACGCCGGCTTCGCGCAGGCCGTTGGCCAGCGCGGCGGCCAGCTCCGGCCCGGACAGGCGGCCGTCGCGCCCGACCACGATCTCGCGCAGGCCCTTCTCGGCCATCAGTGTGCCGATCGACTGGCCGAGCGCATGCGCCACGTCCGCGTTCAGCGTCTTGCCGACCACGCCGCGCACGTCGTAGGCGCGGAAGATGCTCGGATCCACGCCGACCACCGTCGTAACTGGCGGCTCCGACGGTTCCGATGGCTTGGCCCGGGCCGGTGCACTCCGCCGCGCCGGTAGCGGCACGTCGGCCTCCGCGACCTCCGGCTGCGCTTTCCAGCGCTGGCGCAGGCGCAGCAGATAGATGCCGCCGCCGAGGCCGAACACCGCCAGCAGTCCGCTCAGCAGCCACCAGCGCGGCAGCACGATGAACGCGCCGGGCAGGCCGGCGCCGACGCTGAACGCGCTGCCTGCGACCGGCTTGCCGGCTTCCTCGGCCTCGGCCGAACTGGTGCCATGCGAGAGCAGTTGCACGTAACCGCGGTCGTCACCCTGGCGCAGGTCGAGCCGGCCACCGGCCGGCGAAATCGCGTCGAAGCGCTGGCGCAGCGGCGCAAACGGCAGCTCGACCCAGGCCCAGGCCTGGGCCTGCTGCGGCGGGCCCAGCGGAATCACCAGGCTGAGCCGGCGGTCGCCGTTGCCGTAGGAGACGCTCTGCACCGGCGGCACGCCGTTCGCGCTCTGCGCGGCCATCAGCTGCGCCGCCTTGGCGTAGCCGAACTCGCGGTAATTGGCCTTGAGCACCTCGGTGAGGTCGCCGCTGTACAGCTCCAGCTTCTTCGCCTGCGGCAACTGCTGGCGCAGCGCCGCGGCGGATTGCGCCGGGTCGCTCAGCAAGGTCGCCGGGTCCACGCCGGCCAGCACTTTTTCGACCGCGCCACGTTGGCTGGCGATCTCCGCCGTCAACGCCCGCACCGCCTCGTCCTGGGCCTGGTGCACGCGGCGCACCGCATTGCCCTCGCCGGCAATCAGCCAGGTTTGCCAGGCGCAGAACAGCCCCAGCAGCAGCAGCGCGGTACCGCCGGCCAGCGGCAGCAGGTCACGCCAGTCGACGCGCAGGTTGCGCAGCCGTTCGTTCGCGATGTTCAACACCATACCGCCCCCGCGGCCGTCACTGCGTGCGGCCCGGGCGCCCGGGCCGACCTCGCTGGTTATTGGATACCGGTCGAGCCGAACCCACCGCCGCCGCGCTCGCTGGGCGCGAAATCGGCCACCACCTTCAGTTGCGCCTGCGCCACCGGCACCAGCAGCAGTTGGGCGATGCGATCGCCCACCGCGATGGTGTACGGCTGGCTGCCGCGATTCCAGCATGAAATCATCAACGGCCCCTGGTAGTCGGCGTCGATCACTCCGACCAGGTTGCCCATCACCAGGCCGTGTTTGTGGCCCAGCCCGGAGCGCGGCACGATCAGCGCGCACCAGCCGGGATCGCCGATGTGGATCGCGATGCCGCTGGGCACCAGCGCGCTTTCGCCCGGCTGCAAGGTCAGCGGCTGCTGCAGCGCGGCACGCAGGTCCATGCCGGCGCTGCCTGGCGTGGCGGTCTGCGGCAGCGGAATGCCGTCGCCCAGGCGCGGGTCGAGGATCTTCAGCTCGACGTCGATCGTCATCCGCGCGTCGCCCGGTAGCGTTCGGCCACGCGGGCCACCAGCTGCCGCGCCAGCTCCGATTTTTCCGCCCGCGGCAACTCGACCGCACCGTCGGCCCAGTACAGGGTCAACGCATTGTCGGCCGCCTCGAAACCGAGGCCGCCACCCACCTGGTTCGCCGCAATCATGTCCAGACCCTTGTGGCGCAGCTTGCCCTGCGCATAGCTCGCCACATCATGCGTCTCCGCGGCGAATCCGACCAGGAACGGATGCGCGGTTTGCGCCGAGAGGGTGGCCAGGATGTCCGGATTCTCGGTCAGGCGCAGCACCAGCTCGCCGCCATCGTGCTTCTTCAGCTTCCGTGTGGCGACCTCCTGTGGGCGGTAGTCGCCGACCGCCGCTGCACCGATGTAGATGTCCGCCTGCGCCGCCGCATGCAGCACCGCCGCATGCATCTGCGCCGCGCTGCGTACGTCGATGCGCTGCGCCACGCCCGGCGGCGTGGCCAGGCTCACCGGCCCGGCCACCAGGCTCACCTCGGCGCCGGCCTGCACGGCGGCCTCAGCCACCGCAAAACCCATCTTCCCCGAGCTGCGGTTGCCGATAAAGCGCACTGGGTCGATGTCCTCATAGGTCGGGCCAGCGCTGATCAGCACGCGCAGCCCGGCCAGCTCGCGCTCGCCGAACGAGGCGACCAGCGCATCGCGCAGTTCGTGCGGCTCCAGCATGCGGCCGCTGCCGACGTCACCGCAGGCCTGGTCGCCCACTGCCGGCCCGAGGATCTGCGCGCCGTGCCGGCGCAGCATGGTGAGATTGGCCTGCACCGCCGGGTGCGCCCACATCTGCTGGTTCATCGCCGGCGCCAGATACAGCGGCGCAGCGCTGGCCAGGCACAGCGTGGTCAACAAATCGTCGGCCAGACCATGTGCCAGCCGCGCCAGCAGATCGGCGCTGGCCGGCGCCACCAGGATGCGTTCGGCCCAACGTGCCAGTTCGATGTGGCCCATCGCCGCCTCGGCCTGCGCATCCCACAGGCTGATCCGCACCGGCTGGCCGGACAGCGCCTGGAAGGTGGTCGGGCTGACGAAGCGGGTGGCGCCCTCGGTCATCACCACGCGCACCTGGGCACCGAGATCGCGCAGGCGGCGAACCAGTTCGCAAGACTTGTAGGCGGCGATGCCGCCCGACACTCCGAGCAGAATGCGGCGTTGGGCAAGACTCATGTAAGGCGGGCCTGACAATCGGCAGTAGCCTAGCTTACCGGATTCACCCGCGCGCACCGCTGCCCGCCCCGCACGCCGTGCGGCAAGCTGGGCACATGAGCATCCGCGACTGGCCCGAAGGCGAACGCCCCCGCGAAAAGCTGCTGGCGCGCGGCAGCGCCGCGCTGTCCGATGCCGAGCTGCTGGCGGTGCTGCTGGGCAACGGCAGCCGCGGCAAGGACGCACTGGCGCTGGGCCGCGAACTGCTGGCGCACGCCGGCAGCCTGGGCGCGCTGCTGGCCCGGCCCGAGCAGGCGATCCACGTCGACGGCCTGGGTCCGGCCAAGCGCACGCGGATCGCCGCCGCGCTGGAACTGGCCCGGCGCAGCCTGGCCGAGCAGTTGCAGGAACTGCCCAGCCTGGGCAACCCGCGCGACAGCGGCGACTACCTGCGCGCACGCCTGCGCCACCTGCCGTATGAGGTGTTCGGCTGCCTGTACCTGGACAACCGCCATCGCGTGCTGGCGTTCGAGGAGCTGTTCCGCGGCACCGTCGACGGCGCCAGCGTGCATCCGCGCGAAGTGGTCCGTGCGTGCCTGCAGCACAACGCCTGCGCGGTGATCTTTGCCCACAACCACCCTTCCGGCGTGGCCGAACCCAGCGCCGCCGACCGCACCATCACCCACGAGTTGCGCGACGCCCTGCAGCTGGTCGGCGTGCGCGTGCTCGACCACCTGGTGATCGGCAGCGGCGAGCCGGTGTCGATGGCGGCCCGCGGCCTGCTCTGAGATCAGCCTCCCGGACAAAAAAACGGCGTGGCAAGAGCCACGCCGCGAGGCCGATTGGGGAGGTGGGGAGAGCGGCATCCCCGGTTGCCATGTCATGGAGGGGAGTTCATGTCCTGGCTCGTTCAGTATCGCAATGCCGCATGACAATGCGGTGACACCAGTCACAGCTGCAGGCATCGCCCGGACCGCGCCAACTTATACACAAAATGGCGATACCGGCACTTGCCGGGTCTATCGTGCATGCACTCGAGATGAGTATCGCAACTTGTTGGTACACAAGATAAATTTCTTGCGACATGCCGATGCGGGGCCGCTCGCCGCCTGGAGCCAGTCGCGAGCTGCGGCTTTCCCCACAGACTTATCCACAGCCCAGTTCGCCGCGGTGCGTCAAAATTCCGGCGCACCCCCGAAGCTTCCGCCGGCCGGTGCCACAGGCATTCAGGCGCGCGTTTCGCCGGCAGACGGGTCTGTTAGGATTGCCGGTTCCATCACGAAACCGGCCCCACCGTGAAAGAACCGCTGCGCGAACTGGTGCTGCAGGCGATCCAGGCCCTGCGGGACGCCGCCACCCTGCCTACCGACCTCAGCCTGCCCGGCTTCGTGATCGAGCGCGCGCGCAGCCGCGAACACGGCGATTTCGCCAGCAACGTGGCGATGCTGCTGGCCAAGCCGGCGCGCGCCAAGCCGCGCGAACTGGCCGAGAAACTGGTCGCCGCACTGCCGGCCAACACGCTGGTGGAGAAAGTCGAGATCGCCGGCCCCGGCTTCATCAATTTCTTTCTCGCGCCGGGCGCCTACCACGCCGAAGTGCGCCGGATCCTGGCCGAAGGCGACGCCTACGGCCGCAGCACCAGCGGCGGCGGCAAGACCGTCGGCGTGGAGTTCGTCTCGGCCAACCCGACCGGCCCGCTGCACGTGGGCCATGGCCGCGCCGCGGCGATCGGCGATTGCCTGAGCCGCCTGCTCGACGCCAGCGGCTGGAACGTGAAGCGCGAGTTCTACTACAACGACGCCGGCGTGCAGATCGCCAACCTGGCGATTTCGGTGCAGGCGCGCGCCCGCGGGATCACGCCGGATGACAGCAACTGGCCGGAGAACGGCTACCGCGGCGACTACATCGCCGAGGTGGCGCGCGCCTATCTCGATCGCGAGTCGGTGGTCGCCGATGGCGAGACGGTCACTGGCGCCGGCGACGTGGACGATCTCGAGGCGATCCGCCACTTCGCCGTGGCCTATCTGCGCCGCGAGCAGGATCTGGACCTGCAGGCGTTCGGCGTAGGCTTCGACACCTATTTCCTCGAATCGTCGCTGTACGCCGACGGCAAGGTGGAGGAGACCGTGCGCGAGTTGGTCGCGCACGGCCACACCTACGAGGACGGCGGCGCGCTATGGCTGCGCACCACCGATTTCGGCGACGACAAGGACCGCGTGATGCGCAAGTCCGACGGCACCTACACCTACTTCCTGCCGGACGTGGCCTACCATCTCAGCAAATGGCAGCGCGGCTACGAACGCGCGATCACCGAGCTGGGTTCGGACCATCACGGCTCGCTGGCCCGCGTGAAGGCCGGCCTGCAGGCGCTCGATTGCGGCATCCCCAAGGGCTGGCCGGAGTACGTACTGCACCAGATGGTGACGGTGATGAAGGGCGGCGAGGAGGTGAAGATCTCCAAGCGCGCCGGCAGTTACGTCACCCTGCGCGACCTGATCGACGAGGTCGGCAAGGACGCCACGCGCTACTTCCTGATCTCGCGCAAGAGCGACTCGCAGCTGGTGTTCGACATCGACCTGGCCCGCTCACAATCGAACGACAACCCGGTCTACTACATCCAGTACGCGCACGCCCGCGTGTGCAGCGTGCTGCGCCAGGCGCCGGAGAAAGGCTACGCGGTCGACCTCAACGCCGGCCTCGCCCAGCTCGACCGGCTGGACAACGAGCACGAGCAGATCCTGCTGACCGAATTGTCCAAGTACCCTGAACTGGTCGAGGCGGCGGCGGCGAACCTGGAGCCGCACCTGGTCGCGGCGTGGCTGCGCGAACTGGCCAACGCGTTCCACACCTACTACAACTCGCACCAGTTCCTGGTCGAGGACGCCGGCTTGCGCAACGCACGGCTGGCGCTGGTGGTGGCGACCCGCCAGGTGTTGAAGAATGGGCTGGATTTGCTGGGCCTCGGCGCCCCGGAGAAGATGTAATGGCAGCACGCAAGGGCAGGGGCCGGCAGGCCGTGCGCAACGGCAGCAACGGGTTCCCGGGCTGGGGTTACGCGGTGATCGGCCTGATCGCCGGCGCGATCCTGATGGCGGTGATGCTGCGCGGCAGCCTGCTCACCAGCCTGCGCAAGGCCGACGGCCCGCAGGCAAATCCGCAGGCTACCGCCGAGCGCGGCAGTGCGCCCGGCGTGCTCGAAGCGGGCAACGACAATGCGCCGAAGAAGCCGCAGTTCGACTTCTACTCGGTGCTGTCGGAGAAGGAGGTGCGCATCCCCGATGCCGAGATCAGCGCGCAGGCGCGCATCGAGCAGCAGAAGCAGCAGGCCGCCCAGTTGCAGGCGCAGCAGGCGGCACCGGCCGCGGTACCGGCGAACGCGCCGCAGGCGGTCACCCAGGACGTTACCGCCGCACCAGCCAGCGCGGTGCCGCAACCGGCCTCCGGCAGCGGCTACCTGCTGCAGGTCGGCGCGTTCCCGAACGCCGCCGACGCCGAGACGCTGAAGGCGAAACTTGCGCTGCAGGGCTTCGTGGCCAACGTGCAGTCGGTCAGCATCGGCGGGCAGACCTACAACCGCGTGCGGCTGGGGCCGTTCCGCTCGGCCACCGAGCTGGAATCGACCAAGCAGCGCCTGGCCGGCGCCGGCATCAACGCGATCGCGCTGAAGGAAGGCCGTTGAGCCACCCTTTTCTCCCACTGAACTTCCGCCCATGACCACCAAGACCGCCTGGATCACCGGCGCCACCTCCGGGTTCGGCGCCGCCGCCGTGGAACGCTTCGTGGCCGGCGGCTGGCGGGTGATCGCCAGCGGTCGGCGCATGGAGCGGCTGCAGCAGCTGGTGGTGCGGCACGGCGCCGGGCGCGTGCACGCGGCGGCGTTCGACATGCGCGACGCGGCGGCGATGCGGACGGCGCACGCGGATCTGCCAGCTGCCTTCGCCAACATCGACCTGCTGGTCAACAACGCCGGCCTGGCGCTGGGCACCGCGCCGGCGCAGCAGGCCGACCTCGCACAGTGGAAGCAGATGATCGACACCAACGTCACCGCGCTGGTGACGCTGACCCACCTGCTGCTGCCGCAGCTGGTCGCGCGCCGCGGCGCGATCGTCAACATCAGCTCGATCTCGGGCAGCTATGCCTATCGTGGCGGCAACGTGTACGGCGGCACCAAGGCCTTCGTCACCCAGTTCTCGCAGAACCTGCGCGTGGACCTGCACGGCAGCGGCGTGCGCGTCACTTCCATCGAGCCGGGCATGGCCGAGACCGAATTCACCGTGGTGCGCACCGGCGGCGACCAGGCCGCCTCCGACCAGCTCTACGCCGGCGCCCACCCGATCACGGCGGTCGACATCGCCGACACGATATGGTGGATCGCCAACCTGCCACCGCACTTGGACGTCACGCGCCTGGAGATCATGCCGGTCAGCCAGTCGGCTGCCGGGCTGCAGGTGGCGCGGGACGCCTGACGGCGCTTCAACCCGCCTCGCCGCGATGCACGTCGTGCGTCACGAACGGACGGCCGGGATCGGGCGCGGCGAGCCACTGCGGATGGGCCAGCGTGTGGCGCATGTCGTCCAGCCCGCTTTGCCAATGGCAACGCATGCTGGCGACGCTGAATTCGTAGTCCTTGAAGTGGCCTTCGTGCGGCCGGTTCCGGTAGATCAGGTGGATCACGTTGGTCAGCGCCTCGGCCGCGCGCGCTTCGGCATGGCGATACGCCGGGTCGTCGCGGCGTTCGGCCGGCACCAGCGCCATCACGTCGTGCAGCAGCCGGCGCTGTTCCTGCGTGCGGCGCATGAACTCGGTGACAAGCCGGGTGCGGCTGGAGTACTGGATCTCCTTGCTGCGCTCGGCCACGTCGGCGAGGTCGCGCGGCAGCGCGCCGCGGGCGCTCCACAGATCCACCTGGAACACCAGCGTGTCGCAGCCGGGGCGCTCGCTGAGCACTTCGTACAGTGGCGTGTTGGAGACCATGCCGCCGTCCCAGTAGAACTCGCCGTCGACCTCCACCGCGGGAAAGCCCGGCGGCAGCGCGCCGGAGGCCATGAAGTGCTCGGGGCGCAGGCGCTGCCGGCGATTGTCAAAGTAGGCGAAGTTGCCGCTGCGCACGTTCACCGCGCCGACCGCCACGCGCAGCGTGCGCGCGTCGTTGAGGCGGTCGAAATCAACCAGCCGCTCCAGCGTGGCGCGCAGCGGCGTGGTGTCGTACCAGCTGACGCTGCCCGGCGTGGCGTGCCCGCCCAGCAACGGCGGCGGCAGGCGCGGGTGGAAGAAGCCGGCCTGGCCCTCGGTCATCGCACGCCAGGCGGCCAGGCCACTCATCCCGTTGAGCCACGCCGTCGGCCACGCCACCGCGTCGAACCAGGGCAGTGCCGGCGTAGCCGGCCACAATGGCGGGCGGCAGATCGCCTCCCAGAACTCGCGCAGCCGTTCCACCCGCTGCCCGGGCGGGTTGCCGGCGATGATCGCCGCGTTCAGCGCACCGATCGAAATGCCGGCCAGCCGGGTCGGCTGCAGACCGGCTTCGTCCAGCGCCTCGAACACGCCGGCCTGGTAAGCACCAAGCGCGCCGCCGCCCTGCAGCACCAGCGCGACGGTGCGGTAGTCGCGGGCCACCCTCTCCGCCAGCGACGGCGCCGGGTCGGGATGGCTCATTGCATGAACCAGCCGTGGCTGACCACGACGCTCTGGCCGGTCAGCGCGGCGGAGGGGAAGGTGGCCAGGTACAGCGCGGTCTGCGCGATGTCTTCGACGGTGGTGAACACGCCGTCGACGGTGTCCTTCAGCATCACGTTGCGGATCACCTCGTCCTCCGAGATGCCCAGCTCTTTCGCCTGCTCGGGGATCTGCTTCTCCACCAGCGGCGTGCGCACGAAGCCGGGGCAGATCACGTGCGAGCGCACGTTGTGCGGCGCGCCTTCCTTGGCCAGCGTGCGGGCCAGGCCGAGCAGGCCGTGCTTGGCGGCCACGTAAGCGGACTTCAACTTCGACGCTTCGTGCGAATGCACCGAGCCCATGTAGATCACGACGCCGCCGCGGTCGCCCGGGTACATGTGCTTCAGCGCGGCCTTGGTGGTGAGGAAGCCGCCGTCGAGGTGGATCGCCAGCATCTTCTTCCAGTCGGCGAAGGCGAACTGCTCGATCGGGTTGATGATCTGCACGCCGGCGTTGGAAACCAGGATGTCCAGCGCGCCAAACGCGGCGACCACCTTGTCGGTGCCTTCGTTCACCGCCGCCTCGCTGGTGACGTCCATCGCCACGCCGAGTGCCTTGCCGCCGGCGGCGTTGATCTGTGCGGCGACCGCATCGGCGGCCTGCTGGTTGATGTCGGCGATCGCCACGCTGGCGCCGTTGCTTGCGTACAACTCCGCGATCGCCTTGCCCAAGCCGCTCGCGGCGCCCGTGACTAGGGCCACCTTGCCGTTGAGACTGTTCATGCGTTGCTCCTTGGGGAGGGGACCTCGATTGTAGGCGCCGCACATGGCGACTCCATAAGACTTTGGGGTAGATTGAGAGCGTACCCGCACCGTCCAGCCACAGTCACAGCTGAATTTCTCCTGCCTTGACATCGGTTGCCATTCCGAGCATCGCGACATCTGCGACGACACCAGCGGTACTATCCCTCCATGAGTGCATCCGACACACTTCGCTTCGCCCTGAACGACCGCATCAACGATGCGCCGATCGGGCTTTCGCGTGTCCCGCTGCGCCTGCTAGGACAGTTCCAAGGCGAGGTCGAGGAGTTCCTGAAGGGATCAACCAAGGAGATAGATACTGATCAGGCCTTTGTTTCCGTTGAAGAAGGTTCGCTGGCTATCGTCGCCGGCGGCTTACTGGCGGCCACCGGCCTATGGACTGACGTGGGACACCTGCAAAACCCATCGGCCTTGGGCCTGCTCGATCACAAGCGGGCCGCTGTGGTTGAGCGCTGGCAGGTGTCCGCTCGCAAAAACCCGCATCGCAGTTACACGCTGACTGACACGGGCAACACCCTGTCCGTCCGGGTGGATGCCAGCAGCGACTTTCAAAATCAGGTTGAGGCGATCTGGGTGCCCGTGGAAAAGTTCTTGCAAGGGACTGTGGTGGACATGGGTGGCACAACCAAACCGAATATTCACCTGAAACTGGATGATGGCAAGACCGTCATGATCGCTGCCACGCAGCAGTTGATCGCCGGTGAAGAAACGAACCGGCTTTACCGCCAAGCGCTGTTGCGCGTATCTGCCGATGAAAGCCTGAAAACCGGTGAACTACGCAATCTGACGCTGCTCGCCTTCGACGCCAGCCAGCCGCAATGGGATGAAGCTGCATTCGACAAACTCGTGCAAAAGGGAACAAAGGCTTGGGCCGTCGTTCCCGAGAACTGGCTCGAAGCACTGCGTGGACATCACGAATGAGTGCATCGGTGCTGCTGGACACCAGCTTCCTGATCACGCTGGTCAACGCCAAGCGGCCACACCATACAGTGGCAGTGCAGTATTACCGCCACATGTTCCAGAACAACGTGACGATGTGTTTTTCGGCCATCGTCGCCTCCGAATTCGGCATCGGGCAGCCCATCACCGACTTGCCGCTCGGCAACTTTCGCCCGTTGAACTTCAACATTCCACATGGGCAGAAGGCTGCACTCGTCTGGAACCTGCTTGGCACACGCGATACAGGTGACTCGCGACCCGTCGTGCGCGATGACGTGAAGTTGATTGCCCAAGCCAGCCATGAGGCTGTCGCCTTTATCCTCACTGAGGATGAAAGTACGTTGTACAAGTACTGCGAACGTCTGCGCAGCGCCGGACACATCCAGACCCGTGCCATCAAGTTGGTGGACGGCTTCGATGCAAACGCGCTCAATGAAGATGGGCAAACGGGGATCATTTTCCCTGATGCGCCAACGGAAGCCATGACGTAAACACGCGCTACCGCACGGTAAGCCTCAGCGTGATCAATTCGCACCCAGTCACCCGTGGCCGGGCCGGAACTCGGGAAACCCACGCCTCAGCCGCAACAACAGTGGCTCACGAAACGCGCGACGTATCAGTGAAAGCGCCTACCGCTAGTGCGCCTCGGCCAGATAGGTGTAGGCGGTGAGTCCGCCGTCAAGCGCGTCGTACAGGCGCGCCGCCTCGTCGCCGGCGAGGCCGGCGGCGGCGATGCGCTCGCGGTAGCTGGCGCGCAGCGTCTCTAGGTCGTAGCCGACGTAATCGAGCATCAGGTCGGTGGTGTCGCCGCGGCGTACATGCGCGAAAGTGTAACCGTCGCCGTCCACGCGCACGTTCACCGCATCGGTGTCGCCGAACAGGTTGTGGATGTCGCCCAGCGTCTCCTGGTAGGCGCCGACCATGAAGATGCCGAGGCGGTAGCTTTCGCCGTCCCGCAATGCGTGCAGCGGCAGGCTGACGTCCACGCCTTCGGCGTCCACGTAGTGGTCGATGCGGCCGTCCGAATCGCAGGTGAGGTCGACGATGACGCCGCGCCGCGCCGGCCGTTCGGCCAGCCGCGCGATGGGCGCGATCGGGAAGATCTGCCCGATCGCCCACACGTCGGGGATCGACTCGAACACCGAGAAGTTGACGAAGTACTTGTCGACCAGCTTCTCGTCCAGCTCGTCCAGCGCCTGCCGGTGCGAGCGCTCGGCTGGCAGCAGGCGTTCGCGCACGGCGTTGGCGATCGCGTAGTACATCTCGTCCAGCCGCGCGCGGTCGGCCAGCGCCAGCTGGCCCAGCGCATACAGCGCCTGGCCTTCGCTCAAGTGGTGCTGCGCCTCGTGGAACAGCTCCAGCGCGGGGCGCCGGTCCAGTTCTTCCCAGGTCTCGCGCAGCCGGCGCAGTACCGCCGGCTCGTCCGCGCACGGCGGCGGGATCGCCCCGGCCGGCACTTCCTCCACCTCGGTCACGTTGACCACCATCACCGCGTGATGCGCGGTCATCGCGCGACCGGCCTCGGTGAGGATGTGCGGCGCCACCAGCCCTTCTGCCTCGACCGCCTCGGCCAGCGACTGCACGATGGTGGCGGCGTACTGCTCGATCGAGTAGTTGATCGAGTTGTGGCTGCGCGAGCGCGAACCTTCGTAGTCCACGCCGAGGCCGCCGCCGACGTCGACGATCTCCAGCGGCACGCCCATGCGGCTGAGCTCGACAAAATAGCGGGTGGCCTCGCGCATGCCGTTGGCAATGTCGCGCACGTTGGAAATCTGCGAGCCCATGTGGAAGTGCTGCAGCTTCAGCGTGTGCTTGAGCCCGGCCTGCTCCAGCCGCTCGATCAGGCTGAGCACCTGCGCCGACGACAGCCCGAATTTGCCCTTGTCGCCGCCGGTGTTCTGCCACTTGCCGGCGCCGATGGAAGCGAGGCGCACGCGCACGCCGAGCAGCGGCTCCACGCCCAGCGCCCTGGCCTCGGCGAACACGTGGTCCAGCTCGGACAGCTTCTCGATCACGATGTGCACGCGCAGGCCGAGCTTCCTGCCGATCAGCGCCAGGCGGATGTACTCGCGATCCTTGTAACCGTTGCAGATCACGATGGAACCGGGCCGTGCCATCGCCAGCACCGCCATCAGTTCGGGCTTGGAACCGGCCTCCAGGCCGAAGCCATGCACGCCGGCGGCCACCAGCTCGCCAGCCACGCCGCGCTGCTGGTTGACCTTGATCGGGTAGATCGCGGTGTAGCCGCCGGCGTAGTGCCACTCGTCGATGGCCTTGGCGAAAGCCGTCTGCAGCCGCGCCAGGCGGTCGGCCAGGATGTCCGGAAAGCGCACCAGCAGCGGCAGCCGCAGGCCTTCGGCGCAGGCGCGCGCGACGATCGCCGGCAGCGACAGCGCCGGGCCGTACGCGCCGCGCGGGCGCATCACGATGCAGCCGGCTTCGTCCACGTCCACGTAGCCGTCGCCCCAGTGCGGCACCGCATAGGTGTGGCGGGCGGTGTCGACAGTCCAATGGTTCGCCATCAGCGTTGCTCCTCGTGCAAACGAATGATGTCGTCGCAGCGGCGAGCCTTGACGCTTCAGCTCTACACGAGCACGAGCCCGAACGACCGGAAGCCTCGCACGCCGCGGGGTCGATCGGGCTGGTCGGCGACCGGCGCGCTGCGCCGGCCAGGCCGGAGCGCCATTGTAATGGGCGGCTGTGACGATATGAGCAAGGCGGCGGCCACTGCCGGGACGTTCACCGCCGTTGCCGCTACAATTGACGACCCTTGTCCTTCCACCCGGTTCACCAGGAACACCCGCCATGTCGCAGCACTCCACGCCGAACGAAGCCCGGCCCAACGAGGCCTGGTTCACCGAGGCCCACCAGGCCTCCGGCTCCGCCATCGGCTTCCGTACCGAGCAGCTGCTGCATGCGGAAAAGACCCCGTTCCAGACCATCGAGATCCACAAGACCACCGACTGGGGCAACCTGATGGTGATCGACGGCTGCGTGATGCTGACCAGCCGCGACAACTTCCTCTACCACGAGATGATGACCCACCCGGCGCTGTTCACCCATGCGCGCGCCAAGCGCGTGGTGATCATCGGCGGTGGCGACTGCGGCACGCTGCGCGAGGTGCTGCGCCACGAGGAAGTCGAGCACGCGGTGCAGGTGGAGATCGACGAGCGCGTCACCCGCCTGGCTGAGCAGTACTTCCCCGAGCTGTGCGAGGCGAACGGCGACCCGCGCGCCGAGCTGCTGTTCATCGACGGCATCAAGTACATGGCCGAGGCCGAGCCCGATTCGCTGGATCTGATCATCGTCGACTCGACCGACCCGGTCGGCCCGGCCGAAGGCCTGTTCAATGCCGCGTTCTACGCCAGCTGCTACAAGGCACTGCGCCACGGCGGCCTGCTGGTGCAGCAGAGCGAATCGCCACTGGCGCACCTGGAGCTGATCAAGTCGATGCGCTCGGCCATGCGCACCTCGGGCTTCAGCGCGGTGAAGACGCTGCCGTTCCCGCAGCCGTGCTACCCCACCGGCTGGTGGAGCTGCACCATGGCGCGCAAGGGCGGCGACCTGTCCGGCTTCCGCGAGCGCGGCGCTACAGCCAAGAACTTCCCCACCAGGTACTACAACGCCGAGATCCACAAGGCCGCGCTGGCCCAGCCGGAATTCATGCGCGAGGCGTTGGGCGAATAAACCGGGATTCGGGAGACGGGATTCGAGATTCGGCAAAGCCAATCCTCGCGATACCGCTGCTCTTTCGGATCCCGAATCCCGTCTCCCGAATCCCGTCGCTCAAAACATCTTCGAGCGCACCTTCGGCAGCAGCACCAGCAGCAGCGTGGCGAGCGGGCCGAACAGCAGCGACAGCAGGAACCAGATGAGCCCGCTGCGGTTCTTGCCTTGTGCCAGGGCGGCATTGATCAGGGCCAGCGTGCCCCAGCCGACAAACCAGGGTGCGCCGCCGGCGAACGTCGACAGATGATCCACTACGCGTCTCCCGAACGATGGCATGGAGGGCGCGGCCCTGCGCCGGGGGATTTCCATCCTAGCAAGCCTTGCCGCACTGGTCCGCCTTCGCCGGCGGGCGGATCAGCCGCGCTTAATCCGCGCAGGGTATGCTGCGCGCTTTGTTCGCCTGCGGAGTCGAGCTCATGATGCGTGGACGGCATTGCCTCGCCCTGATTTTCGCGTGGTCGCTGGCCGTTGCGCCGGCATTCGCCGGCAAGCCCCCGGCCGGCAAGAGCCGCGGCACGCCGGACCAGGCGGCGCAGGCCCGCGACAAGGCCCAGCTCGCCTTCCAGCGCGACCTGGTCAGCGTGCTCGCCCCCAGCGGCGATTCGTCGCGGCTGCTCGGCGCGGCCCTGCTGGCGCGACCGCTGTTCAACCAGCCGCCCAGCAACAGCTTCCATCGTCTGATCGAGCGCGCCGCGCAGGCCGAAGGCGCTGACGCGGCGGTCGACTGGATGCGCCTGGCCGACTGCGATGCCGCCGCCGACGCCTGCCCGAACGGCGAAGCCCTGCAGCACCTGCTGGCCCGGGCCCCGGACAACGCCGCGGTGTGGCTGCTCAAGCTCGGCGCCGATGCGCGGGCCAAGCAGCAGCAGGCCGCCCGCGAAGACCTGCGCCAGGCCGCCGCCGCGAAGCGCTACGACGATTACGCCGGCATCAGCCTGCAGGCGCTGGCCAATGCGGCCGGCGCGTTGCCGCCGCCGCCCGAGGCGCTGGACCCGGCCCACGCCGGCGGCGCCGTCGGCATGCAGGCCGTGCTGGCGTTCGGCCTGGCCGGCACCCAGCCGCAACCCGCCCTGCAGCTGGTCGCCAAGCTGTGCGAGAACGCCGGCGAGGACGCCTCGATCAAGGCCGACTGCGTGGCCTTGGGCAAGACGCTGGAATGGGGCTCCAGCCCGCTGGCGCGTTCGCTGGGCCTGCACCTGCGCGAGGTGCTGGCCGACGATCCGGCGCAGCAACAGGAAGCGCAGGACGCCCGCCGCAACCTGGTCTGGCAGGTGCAGAGCTTCGCCCAGCTGCTGGCCAGGGCGCAGGACGACACGGCGCTGGCCCAACGCCTGCTGGCGCTGGCCCGCCGCGGCGGCACCGAGATGAGCCTGCAGCTGGCCGCCCTGCGCGACAACGGCATCCCGGTCGAAACGCCTGCCGGCTGGCGGCCCCAGAGCCGGAAATAGGGAATCGAGAATGGGGAATAGCCAGAGCGGGAAACGCCGAACCGGGCGGCAAGGGCTGCTCTTCCGATTCCCGATTCCCTACTCCCTATTCCCTGCCTTGATTCCCTATTCCCGGCCTTCCCGCTAGGCTTGGGCCACCTTCCGTAGCAGGGGCGATCCGATGCTTACGACGCTGGTGGCGAGCAGCAAGGGTGGTTGCGGCAAGAGCACGCTGGTGACGCAGCTGGCGTCGCACTGGGCCCAGGCGGGACAACACACCGCGATCCTCGACGCCGACCGGCAGCACTCCAGCTTCCACTGGGCCGAGCTGCGGCCGGACAACGTTCCCGGCGTGCTGGCCTTCGACAGCGGCCGGCGCAGCCTGCAACGGGTACCGCCGGACACCCAGCAACTGTTGATCGACACCCCCGCCGGCGCCGATGAGCGCGAACTGGAACCTTACCTCGACGCAGCCGACGTGCTGCTGGTGCCGGTGCTGCCGTCCTCGTTCGACCTCGACGCCACGTTGCGTTTCCTCGGCGAGCTGCAGGCGGTCAAGCGCGTCCGCAGCGGCAAGCTGCCGGTGGCGCTGGTCGCCAACCGACTCAAGCCGTGGACCCACGCCAGCCAGGACGCGCTCGCCCGGCTCGCCGAGCAGTCGCCGTTCCCGATCGCCGCGCAGCTGCGCGACAGCCAGGCCTACGTGCTGCTCGCCGGACTCGGCAAGGGCATCTTCGACTACCAGTCCGAACAGGTGCGCAGCCATCAGCAGGACTGGAAGGCCCTGCTGCGCTGGATCAAGCGCCAGCACTGAAGCGCGCGCCTCCCCACGTTCATCGCGCCCCGCACCACCACACCCGGAGTCCTCCATGCACGAACTGATCCTGTTGCGACACGCCGAAGCCGTGTCGATGGAAACCGCCGGCGACGACCCGCAGCGTCCGCTCAGCGTGCGCGGCGAGCGGGAAGCACAGGCCGCCGGGCTGTGGCTGGCCGCGCACGGCCTGCGCCCCGACCGGGTGCTGTGCTCGCCGAGCCGGCGCACCGACGAGACCACCCGGCTGGCGCTGGCCGCGATCGACGACGCGCCGGTACCGCAACAGGCCACCGAAATCTACGACGCCACGCCGGGCGAGCTGCTGGCCCTGCTCGACCAGCACGCCGACGCCGGCACGGTGCTGCTGGTCGGCCACAACCCCGGCATGGAGCGGCTGGTTGCCCTGCTGGTCGAGGGCCGCTCCGACGAGTTCCGCGGCATGCCGCCCGGCGCGCTGGCCGTGCTGCACCTGGACGGCGCGCTGGAACCGGGCAACGCCCGCCTGGACGCGTTCTGGTCGCCCTGACGCCACCCTACGCCCGGGCCCAAGGCGCGCGTTGATCATCGCCTGCAGTCACGGTCGCCGCACGCCTCCCCCGTATCATCCACGCATGCCCGCCCTGCGCCGATTCGCCCTCCCGCTGCTGCTGATACTGCTGTTGCTGCAAGGCTGCACGCTGTCGCGCGCGCAGATCCGCCGCGCCGACGCGATGGTCGCCGCCAGTGCCGACCGCAGCAGCAGCTGCGACCGGACCGACCATTGCGCGATCCCCTCGCCGCTGCTGGCGGCAGCCACCGAGGCGTTCGCCGCCTCCACGCCGCAGCGGCCGGTGCACGTGGTCACCCTGCTCGACGACACCGAGCCGGCTTTGGCCGCGCGGATCAACCTGGTGCGCGCGGCACGCCGCTCGATCGACGTACAGACCTACATCTGGGACCAGGACGACGCCGGCCAGCTGATGCTGGACGAACTGGTGCGCGCGGCGCGGCGCGGCGTGCGCGTGCGCATCCTGGCCGACCAGCTGTCCTCCTTCAACGACCCGGACCTGCTCGACCGGCTGGCGTGGGTCAGTCCGAATCTGCAGGTGCGGCTGTACAACCCCACCTTCCACAAGGCACGCACCCAGCCGCTGGAGTTCGTCGCCGGCATCCTGTGCTGCTTCATGCAGTTCAACCAGCGCATGCACAACAAGCTGCTGCTGGTCGACGACGCCATCGGCATCGCCGGCGGGCGCAACTACCAGGACCGCTACTTCAACTGGGACGACGCCTTCAACTACATCGACCGCGACGCGATGGTCGGCGGGCCGGCCGCGCTGCAGATGGCGACCAGCTTCGAGCTGTTCTGGAACCACCCGCGCTCGCTGCCGCTGACCCACCTGCGCGACGTCAACCGGCGCATCCTGACCGAACGCGCGCCACCATCCTGGCCGGCCCCGCACTACCGCCGCCCGGCGCGCGTGGCCCAGGTGCAGGAGGACGCCGAGGACCCGGCCTGGCTGCAGGCCTGGCTGGTCGACGCCTCGCTGCGGGTGGGCCAGGTGGAGTACTTCAGCGACCTGCCGGCGAAGACCGACAAGCCGGACAAGCGACGCGCGCTGGAATTCACCCACCACATCATGCACATGATCGGCGAAGCGAAACACGAGGTGCTGCTGCAGACACCGTACCTGGTGATGAGCAAGCGCGCCCAGCACATCTTTCGCACGCTGCACCGGCGCGCCGAGCCGCCGCGGGTGATCGTCTCCACCAGTTCGCTGGCCTCGACCGACGCGTTCGCGGCGTACGCGATGTCGTACAAGCACCGCAAGCGTTACCTGAAGAAATTCGGCTTCGAGGTCCACGAGCTGAAGCCGCACGCACCCAGCGCCGGTGAGGACTACGAACTGGCCAACCTCGGCATGCCCGCGACCCGCCTGCCGTCGAAAGTCGCCGGCGTGCACCCCTTCAGCGAGACGCGTTTACACCTGCTCGGCAGCCGCGGCAGCAACAATCGGCCGGCGCCGCTGCAAAGCGGAGGCATGCGCTTCGGCCTGCATGCGAAGTCGATCGTGGTCGACGACGCCTTCGCCATGGTCGGCTCGCACAACTTCGACCCGCGCTCGGACCACTACAACACCGAGTCGGGCGTGATCGTCTACGACCACGACTTCGCCGGCCAGCTCCGCCGCAGCATCCTGCGCAGCACGCAACCGGAGAACGCGTGGGTGATCGCGCCGCGGCAGCCGAAGGTGCCGATGCTGACCGACATCAACCAGGCGATCGGCTCGTTCTCCGAAAGCCTGCCATTGTTCGACCTGTGGCCGTTCCGCTACGCCACCAGCTACGACCTCAAGCCCGGCTGCCAGCCGCTGCGCGCCACCGACCCGAACTTCTACGCCTGCTACGAACCGGTCGGCGACTTCCCCGACGTGGCGCTGTCGCCAAAGCTGATCATCACGCGGCTGATCACCGCGTTCGGGGTGGGCGCCAAGGGCATCCTGTGAGGGCCGCTCATTACCGTGCGCTCTGTTCCACCGAGATCACTTTCTCCACCTGTTGCGTTGTTTGAAGCAAAGCCAAGAGCTTTCGTGCGCCTTCGGCGCGCGAGTCACTTTCTCTCGCTTGCCCGAGAGAAAGTAACCAAAGAGAGGGGCACCCCGCTTCCGCGCCTTGCGGGCATCGGGCAACCGCTCCTGCGTTGCCTCCACTCCGGCATCCATGCCGTCGCCTGCCCTGACGACAAACTGGTTCGCATCCATGCGAACCACCCTTCGGGCTTTTCCTCCGCCCGCCCGCCGCTGCAGAGGGGACCCCGGGTAGAGCAGCGCGCATTCTGCGCGCACTCTTCAGAAGAGCCGGATCAAAAACAGAGGAGAAGCCACAGCAAAGCGTCGCTTTGCTGTAGCTGTGGCTGTAGCTGTGGCTGTGGCTGTGGCTGTTGCTGTCGCTTTTCAGCTTCATCACCGAGTGCGGGCCAGGATGGCCCGCTGCTCTACCCGGGGTCCCTTGCGCGGCGGTGAGCCGGGGTCGACAGGCCGCGCAGCGGGAACCGACAGGATGTCGGTTCCTTTTCGACAGCACATGGATGTGCTGTCGAAAAGCCCGGCCCCGGCTCACGGACTTGTTGGGCAGGATGCCCAACAAGCGCCAAGCGGGGTGGTCTTATCTCTTTGGTTACTTTCTCTTTACTCCGGACATCCTGCCCTTCGCCCTTCGGGCCAGCTTCGCTGTTCGCGCACGCATCCTGCGCACGCGTGGCCACGCAAAGAGAAAGTAACTCGGGCGCCGGAGGCGCACGAAAGCCCTTGCCTCTGATGCTTCTCGCTTTGAATGCAGCAAGCGCAAGAGCATCGCGCACAAGGTGCGCTCCTACAGGTGCACGTGAACGAAAGCTCTTCGCTCTGGAACGACAAAACACAAAGCACCAACGCGCTGGGACAAAACCCTACGGCAACTGCGCGACGCGATCGCCCCGCGAGGTGAAGCGCATCGGCAGCTCGCCGCTGAGGCCGTCGGGGTGGTCCGGCGGCACCGCGAAGCGCCAGCCGCGCACGCTGCGCAGGGCGTGCTGGTCGAGCACCGGGTCGCCGCTGGATTCGGCGAGGCCGGCGGCGCTGACCCGGCCGTTACCGTCGATGTCAACGTGCAGCAGCACGCGACCGTCGAGATGGCCGCGCAGCTCATCCCACGATTGCGAGGTGTCGGCGGGGGTGGCCAGCGGCACCAGCTCGGGCGCGGGTGCGGCGATGGCGGCCTGGGCTTCGTCAGCGACCACCACCGGCGGTGGCATGCGCCTCGCAGGCGCCAGGCGCGGCGAGCGGCGCGGCCGATGCGGTGATGGGCCGGCGCGCATCGCGGTCGGCGTGTCGACCTGCACGACATAGCGCGCCGGCGGGCCGGGCCAGACGCTGGTCTGCTCGCTGAGCCAGCCGGTACCGGCGACGCCGGCGGCCAGCGCGAGCAGGCTGAGCGTGGTGGTGGTGCGCAGGCGGAACATGGCGGTCTTTATGCGCCCCGCAGGGCCAATCGCGGCTGAAGCTGCTGCCCGGTCACCGCTCGAGGATCGCGGTGACGCCCATGCCGCCGGCGGTGCAGATCGAGATCAGGCCGCGGCCGGAGCCCCTCTGTTCCAGCAGCTTGGCCAGTGTGGCGATGATCCGCGCGCCGGTGGCGGCGAACGGGTGGCCGACGGCGAGGCTGGAACCGTGCACGTTGAGCTTGGCCGGGTCGATCGCGCCGAGCGGCGCGCCCAGGCCGAGCCGGTTCTTGCAGTAGTCGGCCGATTCCCACGCGCGCAGCGTGCACAGCACCTGCGCCGCGAACGCCTCGTGGATCTCGTAGTAGTCGAAGTCCTGCAGGCGCAGGCCATGACGCGCCAGCAGGCGCGGCACCGCGATGGTCGGCGCCATCAGCAGGCCCTCACCGTGCACGAAGTCCACCGCGGCGACCTCGGCGTCGCGCAGGTACGCCTGGATCTTCAGGCCGCGCTGCGCCGCCCACGCCTCGCTGGCCAGCAGCACTGCGGCGGCGCCGTCGGACAGGCCAGTGGAGTTGCCGGCAGTGAGCGTGCCGTGGCCGGAGGTCTTGTCGAACGCGGGCTTCAGCGCGGCCAGCTTCTCCATGCTCGAATCCGGGCGCAGGAAGCCGTCGCGCTTGAGCCCGCGGAACGGCACCAGCAGGTCCTCGAAGAAACCGGCGTCGTACGCGGCGGCCAGCTTGCGGTGGCTGTCCAGCGCCAGCTGGTCCTGCGCCTCGCGAGTGACGTGCCATTCCTTCGCCATCTGCTCGCAATGGTCGCCCATCGACTTGCCGGTGCGCGGCTCGGCCACGCCGGGGAACGACGGCTTCAGTTCGCCGAGCGAGAAGCCGCGCAGCGCGACGCGCAGCTTGTCCAGCGGGGTCCTGGCGCGGTTCATCGCCAGCAGGCGCTTGCGCAGGCGGGCGCCATAGACGATCGGCACGTCGGAGGTGGTGTCCGAGCCGCCGGCGACGCCGGCCTCGATCTGCCCGGCGGCGATCTTGTTGGCGATGATGATGGCATTGTCGAGCGAAGTGCCGCAGGCGCGCGCGGTGGTGATACCCGGCGTGGTCGGCGCCAGGCCGGAACTGAGCAGCGCCTCGCGCGCCAGGTTCCAGTCGGAGGAGTGCTTGATCACCGCGCCCATCACCACCTCGCCCAGCTCCACGCCGTGCAGGCCGAAGCGCTCGACCAGGGTGCCGAGCACTTTCACCGACATGCCGAAGTTGCCGACGTCGGCGTAGGCGGTGTTGTTGCGACAGAACGGAATGCGCACGCCGCCGATCACCCCGACGCGCTTTTGCGTGTTTTCCATGCTCAGGACAGTCCACCACTCAAGTTTGTCAAGGCTAACCCGCCATGCCCCGCGGCGAAAGCCCAAATCGCTGAATGGTAGAATCCCGTCTCTTCGTCTTCTTGCGGACCTCGCCGGTGGAAACCAAAACGCTGCTCGCGCTGCCCATCGTGCTGGCGCTGGAACCGGCCGCGGGCGAGCCGGCGGCGCGGATGAGCTTCACCCGCGACGAAGCTGCCGAGCTGGCCGCGCTGGTCGCCACCGACCTGCACGGGCTGGTGCCGCAGGTGGACGCCGCGCGGCTGGCGCTGGCCGCCGCGCTGTTCGACCAGGTCGAACTGCTGCGGCCGGGCTTCCCGGTGTGGAGCACGCTGGAGGATCTGGCGCGACGCGTGCCACGCGGCCATCTGGAGAACGTGGTGGCGTTCGGCACCCACGAGGGGCAGATGCCGGCGCCGGCGCTGGAGCCGTCGTCGGCCTATGCCGATGGCCCGATGCGGCTGCTGCCGATGAGCCTGCTGGTGGCGGCGGAGCAGGCTGAGGAGCTGTCCGAGCAGTTGGAGGTGCAGCTGGTCGGCCGCGGCGAGATGGGCACGCATACCGCCGACTGGCTGATGCGCGCGCTCGGCATCCAGCTGGAGCATGCACGCTACTTCAGCCGCAACGACCTGCTCGCGCTGACCTGCGTGCAGTACGAGCACGTCAACCTGGCGCCGCTGTGGGCGCTGCTGGAGGCGGCGCTGCTCACGCCCGACCACGAGGAAGCGACCATGAGCGCGCGTGGGTTGCCCCTGCGCTACGCCGGCGGCAGGGTGCTGGCGCCGTCGCCGTCGCAGTGGCTGGCCACGCAGACCGGCGGTGACGCCGGACAGCGCGCGCACGACTTCGCCGGCATCGTGTTCGAGCTGCGCCAGTACGCCGCGCTGCTCGATGCGCACCATGTGCCGCTGCAGCTGTCGCCCGAGCTGGCGGCGGACACGGCGGTCGACGGCTGCCTGCTGGAAACCCTGGCCGCGGTCGAACCGGGCTACGACCCGCCGACGCTGTTCGCGCACGAGGCGCCCGGCCTCGGCGTGGTGGCGGTCAGCGTGGTCCAGCGCGGCGACGGCGGAAAGGCGCGCGCGCTGGCGCACGGTTATCCGCTGCGACCGCAGGCACTCGGCCCGCTGCTGGCGCAACTGACCGACCGTTACGGCATCGTCGCCGAACTGCATGCATCCGGCCGCATCGTGCTGGACGCCGACGGCCGGCTCGGCGCCCCGGCGACGCTCCTGCACTGAACTTCCGCGCGACCGGCTCTGGGCAGCGGCGAAAACTCGGCGCATGATGCAAGGGCGCCGCCAGGGGGCGCCCTGCTGACGGAATGACCATGCGGCCGCACGAGCCTGCCGAGGTATCGCCATCGCTACCCGGGGAAGCCGACTGGTCGGCGCGGGTCGCGCACGGCGCGCCCGTGCTGCTGGCCTACCTCGATCTGGAACAGCGCTTCCGCTTCGTCAACGACACCCACCGCCGCTGGCTCGGCGTCGATCCGCAGCAACTGATCGGCCAGCTCCTGGTCGACGTGGTCGGCCGGCGCAACCACGCGCTGGCCAAGACGGCGCTGGCGCGCGCCTACGCCGGGCAGATGGCCAGCTACGAGGGCGAGCTGCACGACGGCAGTCGGCGGCGCTACGCGCACGGCAACTTCCAGCCCGACTTCGACGCCGGGGGCCGCGTCTGCGGCATCTTCACCGCGCTGGTCGACATCACCGAGCGGCACAACCTGGAACTCAAGCTGCACGAGAGCGAGCAGCGCTTCTTCGGCGCGTTCCAGCACGCCGCGATCGGCATGGCGCTGGTCGCACCGGACAGCCGCTGGCTGCGGGTCAACGCGGCGCTTTGCGCGATGCTCGGCTACCGCGAGGACGAGTTCCTGTCACGCAAGACGCGCGACATCACCCACCCCGACGACGTCGCGACCAGCGACATGCGGCATGCACAGATGCTGGAAGGCGAGCTGGAATCGTGCCATCTGGAGAAGCGGTATTTCCACCGGAATGGCAGCCTGGTACACGCGCAGCTCAGCGTGTCCCTGGTGCGCGACGACGATGGCAGTCCGCGTTATTTCGTCGTGCAGATCCAGGACATCAGCCAGCGCAAGGCGTTCGAGGACGCGCTGCACCGCGAGCGCGAACTGGCCGAGGTCACCCTGCGCTCGATCGGCGACGCGGTGATCACCACCGACCCGCAGCTGTGCATCACCTCGCTCAACCCGATCGCCGAGGCGATGACCGGCTGGAGCGGGCTGGAGGCGCAGGGCCGGCCGATCGAGGAGATCTTCCAGCTGTTCGACGCCCGCAGCGGCCATGCCGTGGCGAATCCGCTGCGCGCGGCGATCAGCCACAACACCATCGTCGACCTGGCCGGCCGCACCCTGCTGCGCCACCGCCACGGCTTCGACACGCCGGTGGAGGACTCCTCCGCGCCGATCCACGACAACGCCGGCAACGTGATCGGCGGCGTACTGGTGTTCCACGACGTCAGCGAGACCCGCGCGCTGGCGCTGAAGATGATCCACCTCACCCAGCACGACACGCTCACCGGCCTGCCCAACCGCAGCCAGCTGCACGAGCACATCGGCCAGGCGATCGCCACCGCCAACCGACGCCAGCAGCGCGCCGCGCTGCTCTACGCCGACATCGACAACTTCAAGCAGGTCAACGAGCTGCACGGCCACGCCGCCGGCGACCGGGTACTGCGCGCGTTCGCGGCCCAGCTGCAGCGCTGCCTGTCCGGCGACGACCTGCTGAGCCGTTACGGCGGCGACGAGTTCGTGGTGGTGCTGCCGCACCTGGAGAGCGTCGGCGACGCGGCCAGCCTGGGCCAGCGGTTGATCAACCACGGCGAGCAGACCCGCGTCGACGGCCTGGCCGAGCTTGGCCTGCGGCTCAGCATCGGCATCAGCGTATACCCGGACGACGCGATCGAGCCGGACGGCCTGCTGCAGCATGCGGAGACCGCGCTGGTCGCGGTGAAGGCGCAGGGCCGGCACGGCTACCGCTTCTTCACCGCGTCGATGAACGAGCGCACGCAGGCGCGGCGACGGATCGAGACCGCGTTGCGCCAGGCGCTGCCGCGGCACGAGCTGGAGCTGTACTACCAGCCCAAGGTGGACGTGCACAGCGGCCGCATCGTCGGCGCCGAGGCGCTGCTGCGCTGGCAGGCGAACGGACGCGAGCTGTACCAGCCGGACCAGTTCGTGCCGGTCGCCGAGGACAGCGGGCTGATCCTGCCGATCGGCGCCTGGGCGTTGCGCCGTGCCTGCCGGCAGGCACGGGCATGGCAGGACCTCGGCCACGCCATCGCGGTCTCGGTGAACGTGTCGCCGCTGCAGTTCCAGCACCCCGAGTTCTACCACTGGCTGGACGAGGTGCTGGTGGAAAGCGGCCTGGCGCCCGGCCTGCTCGAGCTGGAATTGACCGAGCGCATGGTGATGTCCGGCGGCGACGCCACCACCGGCCTGCTGCAGCGGATCAAGCGGCGTGGCGTGCGGCTGTCGCTGGACGATTTCGGCACCGGCTACTGCAGCCTGTCGTACCTGAAGCACTTCCCGATCGACACGCTGAAGATCGACCGCGTGTTCGTGCGCGACCTCGCCAGCGACCGCGACACCGCCACCATCACCAGCGCGATCATCGCAATGGCGCGCAGCCTCAACAAGGAGGTGGTGGCCGAGGGCGTGGAGACGCACGCGCAGGTGGCGTTCCTGCGCCAGGCCGGCTGTTCGCAGCTGCAGGGCTTCCTGTTCGGCGCGGCATTACCGGCGGCAGAGTTCCAGGCGCTGCTTACCGGAGCCTCCACCCCCACGCCTGACCTGTAGGAGCGCACCCTGTGCGCGATGCTCTTCGTCACGAAATGAAGAGCATCGCGCACCTGTCTCTTCTCCACATCTGACGCTGCCGACGATAGCTCA
>NZ_JBYTEM010000043.1:0-34461 GCF_058789735.1 Rhodanobacter sp. FW106-PBR-R2A-1-15
CTGGCGGGCGATGCCTTCGCTCAAGAGCATCGCCCGCCAGCGGGCTCCTACAGTGGGTCTCGTCTCAAGGCATCACCGGTGGCACGTAAGTCAGCGTCAGCCCCAGCAGCCACAGCATGCCCAGCACCAGCGGCACGTGCACCACCAGCTGCATGAAGGTGTAGCCGACCACGTCGCGCGCCTTCAGCCCGAGTACGCCGAGCAGCGGCAGCATCCAGAACGGGTTGATCAGGTTCGGCAGCGCCTCGGCCGCGTTGTACACCTGCACCGCCCAGCCCAGGTGCACGTGCAGGTCGTTCGCCGCCTGTATCACGTACGGCGCCTCGACCAGCCACTTGCCGCCGCCGGAGGGCACGAAGAAGCCGAGGATCGCCGAGTACGCGCCCATCACCGCGGGGAAGCTCTCGGTGCCGGCGATGTGCACGAACAGGTTCGACAGCCGGTGGGCGAGGGTGGCGCCATCGCTGCCGGGCACGTGGGTGAGCAGCGCGGCGATGCCGCCGTACAGCGGAAACTGGATCAGCACTCCGGACGTGCTCGGCACCGCGCGGCTCACCGCGTCGAGGAAGCTGCGCGGGCGCCAATGCAGCAGGATGCCCAAGGTGAGGAACAGAAAGTTGTAGGTGTTGAGGTTGGCGATCGCGGTCACCGCCGGCTTGCTGGCGAACTCGTGGCCGAGCCAGCCCAGCCCGAGCAGGCCGATCGCCAGCGCCAGCAACGGGCTGTACTCCAGCCACTCGCCCGGTCGCGTGCGCGGCGGCAACGCGGGCGTCGAGCTTTCGCCGATGTCGAAATCCTTCGAGGTGCGCGCATTCGCATCCGATGGCGCGGTGTACCAGCAGATCAGCAGCGACACCACGATCAGCACCGTGGTCAGCACGATCGACTGCCACAGGAAGATGGTCTGGCTGAACGGCAGTACGCCGGTGATCGCCAGCAGCCCCGGCGGCATGCTGGCCGGGTTCGCCTGCAACTGCGCCGCCGACGAGGACAGGCCCATCGCCCAGATCGCGCCTAGGCCGAGATACGCCGCCGCACCGGCCGCGCGGTAATCCATGCGCAGGTCGTCGCGCCGTGCCAGCGCGCGCACCAGCAGCCCGCCGAACACCAGCGAGAACCCCCAGCTGAGCAGCGAGGCCAGCATGCTGACCAGCGCGATGTACACCACCGCACCGCGGCCGCTGCGCGGCGCCCTCGCCAGCACGTCGATGAAGCGCGCCACCACCGGCGCGGTGGCCAGCACGTAGCCCCCGATCACCACGAAGGCCATCTGCATGGTGAACGGGATCAGGCTCCAGAAGCCGTCGCCGAACGCCGTGACCGTTGCGGTCGGCGTGGCGCCGAAGGCGAATGCCGCCAGCGCCACCACCACCACGCCCAGCGCGGCGAACACCCACGCATCCGGAAACCAGCGCTCCGCCCACGCGGCGCTACGCAGCGCCATGTGCGCCATCCAGCCGTCCTGCCTCGCGTTCATGCCGCTCTCCGCCGGTGAATCACCACATCGTCGCGCGGCGGCGGATAGGCAGGCAAGCCGACGATAGTCGACCCCCCGCTTCAATGAAGCAACGCTGCGTCGCCGCAGGCGGCGCAGCGTTCGCCCTTCCCCCTGCCAGGCAGGGGGAAGTTGGAAGGGGGTAACGCTTTTCGGCGCAGAGCAACCCCACCCTCCCACGAGGGATTCCCTTAGGTCACAACCCTCCCCTGCAAGCAGGGGAGGGAGCAAGGCTGCACGCCCCTGAGTTACAAGGGGAGGGCCAAGGCCGCACGCTCGGTCCCTCCCCCTGCAAAGCAGGGGGGGTCAGGTGGGGGTAACGCTCTTGACCTACCGCTTCTGCTTCGCCAGCGTGATCACCGCCACGCCGGCCAGGATGATCGCCATGCCGGCCAGGTCGAACGGTCCGACGTGCTCGCCGGCCAGCAGCACGCCGAACAGCACCGCCACCGGTGGGTTCACGTAGGCGTAGCTGGTGGCCAACGCCGGGCGTGCGTGCCTGAGCACGTACAGGTAAGCGCTGAACGCGATGATCGAGCCGAACACCGCCAGGTAGACGATCGCCAGGGTGGAACGCACGGTCGGGTGCACCGGTAACCGCTCGCCGCTGAGCAGGGCGAAGCCGAGCAGCGCGGCGCTGCCGCAGATCATCTGTGCGGCGGTGTTCATCGGACCGGGCGGCATCGCCTGGCGCCGGCTCCACACCGAGCCGAACGCCCACGCTGCCGCGGCCACCAGCAGGGCGGCCGCGCCGATCGACGAGCCGGCCAGGCTGCTGCCCAGGTTCAGCACGATCACGCCGGCGAAGCCGATGGCCAGGCCGATCGACTCGCGCCGGTGCGGCCACTCGCCATACATGCCCGAAAACAGCGCCGCGAACAGCGGCATGCTGGCCACCGCCACCGCAGCGATGCCCGAGCTCACCCGCTGCTCGGCGAAGCACACCAGGCCGTTGCCCAAGCCGAGCAGCAGCAGGCCGACGACTGCCGCGTTGCGCCACTGCTCGCGCGTCGGCGGCGCCATGCCGCGCCAGCGCAGGAAGCCATACAGCGCCACGCCGGCACCGAGGAAGCGCACGCCGGCGAGCAGGAACGGCGGCCAGCTTTCCAGCGCGAAGCGGATGCCCAGGTAGGTCGAGCCCCAGATCACGTACAGCGCCAGCAACGCCAACGGGATCAGTAAGCCGGGATCAGCCAGGCGGCGCGGCCTTGCGGCCGCGATGGAGGCAGCGGTATCGGACATGGGGGTGGACCCGCGTGGGGAAGGCGCATTATCCGCCGGTTTCCCCGCCGCGGGTTCAATGCGTGACCGGCCGTCCCTGGCGGATCACCACGAACTCGCCTTCCAGCACGGTCGGCTTCGTATCTGTCCTGGCGGCGGCCGGCCGGGCCGGGGCGCTGGCCAGCTTCCACTGGCGCACGGCCAGCCACATCAGGCCGCCGAGCAGCAGCACGCTGGCTACCACCAGCCCGAACACCAGCAGCACGCCCAGCACCGCGATGCCGAGCAGCAACGACAGGGCACGCGCCAGCGGATGGCGGGGACGATGGTGGAGCGGCAGGACGAAGCGCATGTGTTAAAAATCCGTGTGGTAAAATCAACGACTTACGCCACAACCATGGGGCTATCCGGCCCGCGAGGCAAGTGCCGATGGATACATTCACTCCCGCCCAGTCGACGAACCGGCAGGCGCTGTGCCGGCTGGACGAGATTCCCGACGGCGGCGCCACCGCCGTCGACGCCGTGCTGGCCGATGGTGAGGAAAGCATCATCCTGCTCCGCCGGGGCGACCAGGTGCGTGGCTACCTCAACGTCTGCCCGCACGCCGGCCGCCGCCTCGACTACGCCCCCGGCAAGTTCCTGCTGAAGGACGACACCCTGACCTGCTGCGTGCACGGCGCCACCTTCGACCGGGCCGACGGCCTGTGCATCGGCGGTCCGTGTCGCGGCGAGCACCTGCGCACGGTGGCGGTGCAGGTGGAGGCGGGCGTGGTGAAGCTGGCGAAGTGAGGCTGGCGGGCCGGGCTACAGCCGGCCGTCCACCGCAGCGGGCGGCAGCAGGCTCTTGATGTCGAACACGACGCAGTTCTCGCGGCCGTAGCGGCGGATGTCCGCGTCGCCGTGGCCGAGGAAATCCCGGTGCGCCACGGCCAGCACGATGGCGTCGTAGGCGTGCCGGGCGGGGGCGTCGATCGGGGCGATGCCGAGCTTCTGCCGGGCCTCCTCAGGGTCGGCCCAGGGGTCGTACACGTCCACTTGGGCATGCGCCGTTTCGAGTTCACGCACGATTTCCACCACGCGCGTGTTGCGCAGGTCCGGGCAGTTCTCCTTGAAGGTCAGCCCCAGGATCAGGATGCGCGAGTCGACCACGTGGATGCGCTTGTTCGCCATCAGGCGCATCACCTGGTGCGCCACGTACAACCCCATGCGGCTGTTGATGCGCCGCGCGGCCAGGATCAGCTCGGGGTGATAGCCGAGGATGGTCGCCTTGTGCGTGAGGTAGTACGGGTCCACGCCGATGCAGTGGCCGCCGACCAGGCCGGGCTTGAACGGCAGGAAGTTCCACTTGGTGCCGGCGGCGTCGAGCACGTCCTGGGTGTCGATGCCCATGGTGTTGAAGATCATCGCCAGTTCGTTCACCAGCGCTATGTTGACGTCGCGCTGGGTGTTCTCGATCACCTTGGCCGCCTCGGCCACCTTGATGCTGGGCGCCTTGTGCGTGCCGGCGGCGATGATGCGGCGGTACAGCGCGTCGACGAAGTCGGCGGTCTCCGGGGTGGAACCGGAGGTGATCTTGGTGATCGTGGGCAACCGGTGCAGCTTGTCGCCAGGGTTGATCCGCTCCGGGCTGTAGCCGCAGGTGAAGTCGTGGTTGAAGCGCAGCCCGGAGGCGCGCTCCAGCACCGGCACGCAGATTTCCTCGGTGGTGCCGGGGTAGACGGTGGATTCGTAGATCACCACGTCGCCGCGCTTGAGCACGCTGCCGATGCTGGCGCTGGCGCTCTCCAGCGGGCGCATGTCCGGCCGGTTCGCCTCGTCCACCGGAGTGGGCACGGTGACGATGAACACGTTGCAGCGTGCGAGGTCGCGCACGTCGGTGGTGAAGCTGAGCCGACCGGCCGCGGCGAGTTCCCCGGCGGGGGTTTCGAGCGTGTGGTCATGGCCCCGCCGCAGTTCGTCGACCCGGCTGGCGCTGGTGTCGAAGCCGATGGTGTCCAACTGCTTGCCGAACTCCACCGCAAGCGGCAGCCCGACGTAGCCGAGCCCGACGAGGGCGATCCTGGGTTCGTTCAAGTGCGTATTCCCTGTTGCCGACGGCGGCGCATCGTGCGGCGCGCGGTCCGGCGGCGAACATACCAGCGATGCGCGCTGCTGTCGCTTGTTCGGCGTGCATTCAATGGAACATCAAGTTGATCGCGAGCAGGGTGACGACGAGGACCAGCAAGGTCAGCGGCAGGCCTACGCGCAGGAAGTCCTTGCCCTTGTAGCCGCCGGGGCCGGTGACCATCATCAGCGCGGGGTGGCCGGAGCTGAGCAGGAAGGTGTTGGAGGAGGACACCGCCACAATCAACGCGTAGGCCGACGGATTACCGCCGGTGGCGACGGCCACGCTGATCGCGATCGGCACCATCATCACGGTGGCGCCCACGTTGGACATCACCTGCGAGAACAGCAGGGTGAGCACGGCCAGCACCAGTTGCAGCAGGTAGGGCGAGGAGTTGCCCAGGTAGTGCAGTACCTGCTGCGCCAGCCACGCGGCGGTGCCGGTGGCGTCCATCGACCAGCCCAGCGGGATCAGGCAGGCGATCAGGAAGACGGTTTTCCAGTTCACCGCCTTGTACGCCTCGTCCATGTTCAGCACGCCGGTCAGCAGCATCGCGATGGCGCCGGTCATCATCGCGATCGACAGGTCGAGGTTGGTGAACAACGCCAGGCTCTGGGCCATCAGGAAGAAACCCACTGCCTGCCAGATCTTGCCGGGGCGCTGCTGCTCCTTCGGGATGTCGGTGACGACGACCAGGTCCTTGTCTTCCGCGGCCAGTGCCAGGTCGCGCCAGTTGCTGTGCAGCACCACGGTGTCGCCGGCGCGCAGGCTGACCGAGCGCACATCGTCGCGGAAGACCTGGTCGCCGCGGTTCACCGCCAGCACCGAGATGCCGAAGCGCTTGCGCAGGCGCAGCTCGCCCACGGTGTGCTTGATGAAGCGCGACACCGGCGGGATCACCACCTCCGAAATGCCGGCGCGGGTGGGGTTGAACAGCTCGCCGAGCTGGCGCATGCGGGTGGACAGCCGGCACAGCTGGTTGTTGGCGAACTGGTTCAGCTGCTCGCGCGGGCCGAGCACGCCGAGCACCGAGCCCACCCAGATCACGTGGTCGGCCGGCGGCGCCATGCGCGCGTCGTTGCCGCTCTTGATCGCCAGGATCAGCGGCGCCTCGTGCAACTGCTCGACCTCGCCGATGCTCATGCCGACCAGCGGGCTTTCCGCGGTGACGGTGAGCTCGGCGGTCTCGCCGACGATGCCGTAGGTCTCGGCGAAGTAGCTCTCGGTGCGCCCCGGCGTCACCTTCAGTCGTTCGTCCTCGTGTCCGGGCAGCAGCTTGCGGCCGAAGAAGTAGAAATACGCCACGCCAAGCAAGGCCAGCGCCAGGCCGATCGGAGTCACGCTGAACAGGCCGAATTTGGGGATGGTGTGCGCGCCGGGCATCAGGTTGGCGTTGGCGCTGGCGATCAGGTCGTTCAGCACGATCAGCGAGGAGTTCGCGATCAGCGTGGTGTTGGTGGCGGTGAGGATGCAGAACGCCATCGGCAGCAGCAGCCGCGACAACGGCACGCCGGTGCGCGCAGCCAGCCGGCTGGACACCGGGATCATCAGCGCGGCCAGCGCCTGGCTGGGGATCACCGCGCTGAACAGGCTGGCCACCAGGTTGATCACCACGCCCAGCCGCGACTCCACGCCGCGCGCCATGTGCATCACGAAGTTCGCGGTGAGGTTGAGCACGCCGGCGCGGTCCAGCCCCTCGCCCATGATCATGATCGCGATGATCGCGATTACCGCGTTGCCGGCGAAGCCGTTGAACACCCGGTCGGCGGGAATCAATCCGGTGAGGCCGATCACCACCACCACCAGCAGCGCCACCATGTCGGCGCGGATCCACTCCATCACCAGCATCAGCATGGTGAAGCCCACCAGCCCGAGCACCAGGATCATTTCGGGGGTGAGCGAGAGCGCCACTAGCTGACGTCCCGGCAGGGCAGCTGGCAATCATGGATACGGCGGGGCAGTGGGAACTTCACGCTGCGGTCGATTCGTCCCTGGGCGGATGAGCGCGAGTATAAGCGGGGTGGTGCGATGGCTGGTGAACCAAGGGCCAAGAGCGACCCCACCCCGGCCCTCCCCTGCGAGCAGGGGAGGAAGCACTGCGTAGCGGCATGGGAGTACCAGCTTCTACTCCTCCCCCTGCTTGCAGGGGGAGGCTGGGAGGGGGTTACGCTTTTCGCCCCAGCCCAGCGAAGGACTCGCCATGCAGCTCAAATGGATCCGCGCCCGCCGCCTGCGCAACGACGGCACCGATGCCGAGCGCCGCCTGTGGCACTTCCTGCGCTGCGAGCAGTTGGGCGGCCACAAATTCCGCCGCCAGTATCCACTGGCTGGTTACATCGTGGATTTCGTCTGCGTGCCGGGGTGCTTGGTGGTCGAACTGGATGGCGGGCAGCATCTCGACGCACTCGAGTACGACCGGCGTCGCACCGAGGCACTGCAGCGCGAGGGCTATCGCGTGCTGCGTTTCTGGAATGACGATGTGCTGTTGCGTACGAAGGATGTGCTGGCGGAGGTTTTTCGGGTGCTGGAGGAAAGGTCAAAAGCTTGACCCCACCCCAACCTTCCCCTACTTCGCAGGGGAGGGAGAAAAGCTACCCAGCTCGCCTGCTGCACTCCTCCCCCTGCTCCGCAGGGGAGAATTAGAGCGGTGCCCCTCCCTAAGAAAAGCTGCCCGGCCCGACCGCTGTGCTCCCTCCCCTGCGAAGTAGGGGAGGGTTGGGGTGGGGTCATGCTTTTCGGTAAAGCAGATCCCACACCCCATGCCCCAGCTTCAGCCCGCGCCGCTCGAAGTGGGTCTCGATGCGCCATGCAGGCTTCTCGGCGTACTCGCCAGGGCCAGTGGCGTTGCGCCAGTCGGGCGCCGCTTCCATCACCTCCAGCATGTGCTCGGCGTAGGGCTGCCAGTCGGTGGCCAGGTGCAGCAGGCCGCCGTTTTCCATGCGCGAGGCGAGCAGGGCGACGAATTCGGGCTGGATCAGGCGGCGTTTATTGTGGCGCTTCTTGTGCCACGGGTCGGGGAACCAGATGCGCGCCTCGGCCAGCGTGCCCGGGGCGATCTCGTGCTGCAGCACTTCCACGGCGTCGTGCTTGTACAGCCGCACGTTCTGCGCGTCGCGCGCGGCCAGCGCGTTCATCAGCCGGCCCACGCCGGGGCCGTGCACTTCCACGCCGGTGAAGTCGCGCGCCAGGTCGTGCTCGCTGGCCCAGGCCAGCGCCTCGCCGTTGCCGAAGCCGATTTCCAGCACGCGCGGCGCGGCGCGGCCGAAGTTCGCAGTGAAGTCGTGCGGGGCGCCCCGGTAGTCGATGCCGTAGCGCGACCACAGCGTGTCGAATGCACGCTGCTGCGCCGGTGTCATGCGCCCTTCGCGCAGCACGAAGCTGCGGATGCGGCGCATGTATTCAGGGGTGGAGTCGTCGATCGTCGGCATCCGAGCATTGTAGAGCTTTGCCCCACCCCAGCCTCCCCTGCGAGCGGGGGAGGACAACCGCTTCGTGCGCTGCCTCTCCCCCGCACGCAGGGGAGTGGAGCCATGCTCGCGGGTTCAGTGCTCTCCCTGGTCCTCACGCACCTGCCGCTTGGGGTTGGGCGCCTCGCCGCGTTGTGGCTGCCGTGTTTCGGCGCGCGGCTGCGGCATGGCGTGCGGCTCCGGCATGGCGCGGGGTTCCGGCATGCCACGCGGCTCCGACATGGCGCGGGGTTCCGGCATGCCGCGCGGCTCCGACATCGCGCGTTGCTCCGGCATGCCGCGGGGTTCTGGCATCGCACGTTGCGGCGGCTGGTAGCGCGGCATCGGTTCGCTGCGGTCCGGGGCGGGCAGCGGGCGCGGCGCTTCGTGCACGTACTCGCGCGGCGCGGGTTCGGGCCGCTGGAAGCGCGGCGCGGCCGGTTCGCGCAACGTCGGCTCCATCGGCTGCGGGCGTTGCTGCTGCATGGCGCGTTCGGACGGGTAGCGCTGGACGCGACCATCGTCCGCCGGCGTGGGCAGGCGGCGGAATTCGGCGCCACGGATCGGCGCCGGCTCCGACGGCAGCGGGCGGTTGTCGGGGATCGCGCGCGGCCGCCCTTCGGCGGCGGGCGTGATGTAGCTGACACCCGGACGCGGCATCGCCTCGGGGCGGTTCGCGTCGTCGCGTCCACGCGGATGGGCGAAGCGGGCCGAGCGCAGTTCGGCAGCGTCGCGCGACATCTGCGGCCGGTCCCCGGGGTCGGCCGCGGTGATGCGCGGAGCGACCGGAAGCTGCCCGGGCATGGTCGCCGGCCGGCGCGGGCTGGCGTCGTTGCGATCGGTCAGGTCGGGGCGCTGGCTGCGCCCGGGCCGGCCCATGTCGTCGAGCACGCGCACGTTGCTGCGCGGCGTGGCGAAGCGATTGTCGCCGGGGCGGGGGAAGGCGGCCTCGCGGGGCGCCGGGGGTGCGCGCCGCGCCACCACCTCACGGTCGAAGCCGCCGGCGGGCAGGTCGCGCGCGTGCGCACTGCGCGGCGGCCGGTCGGCGTTTTCCTGCGGGCGCAAGCGGTCGATGCCGCGCACCGGTACCGGTGCGCCGGCGAGCTTGCGCGGATCGACATCGAGCAGGTCGCGTTGCACGCGGTGTCCTTCGGCGAAGCTGCGGCCGGGTACGGCGGTGAAGCCGCGCGGCGCCATGCGGTTGGCGTAGCTGGCGTCGCGGAGCGGACGGCCTGTGCGGTAGTAGTTGTACTGGTTGTTGATGTTGTTGATGACGGTGGTGCGGTTGACGGTGTTGTGCACGTAGATGTTGGTGACGTTGACGCGCGTGTAGTAGCTGCGGTCGCAGCGGTACCACGGGTTGTAGACCTCGCCCGGGCCGAGCGGGAACCAGCCCACTGGCGCGCTGCCGATGTCGATCGACCAGCCGCCGCCGCCGACGAAGGCCACCAGCGCCGGCGCGTAGACCGGGCGCACCTCGAGCGGGCCCGGGATCCAGCCCCAGCCGCCGCCGAGGTAGGCCCAGCGGCCGTAGTGGTAGGGCGCGAAGCCCCACGGTGCGTCGTCCACCCAGGTCCAGCCCCACGGCGCGATGTACGCCCAGTGGCCGCTGCGGTACGGCGCCCAGTCGACGCCGACCTCGGAGGGGTACCACACCGCGCCGTACTCGCGGGTTTCCCGCCAACTGCCGTAGCGGTCGAGGTCCTGGTAGCCCACCACGTCCTCGGACACGTAGCGGCGGCTGGAGGAGCGCGTGTAGCGGCGGTCGCGCTGGCTGGCCCAGTCATCGAACGCGTCGCCGCCGGCGTCGTCGGTGATCGTCACCGTGGCCAGGCTGGAGTCGGTGAAGAGGTAGCTGCGGCCGGGGTTGATCGGGCGCTGCGCATTGTTCTCGCCGAACACGGTGGCGCGGCCGTCGAGCGCGGTGACCCGGGTGCTGCCGTCGCGATCGTCGACGTCGACGCGGAAGGTGCCCGGCTGGTCGGCCACCAGCGCCACCGTCGGAGTGTCGATCTCGTAGCTCTGGCCGTCGTCGAGGCGGCGCACGGTGAGGCTGAGCGTGCCCTGGGTCAGCTCGAGTTGGGCCAGGTTGTCGTTGAGGTCGAGCAGGCCGAAGTCGGTCCGCCCGTCCATGCGCAGCGTGCCGCCGCCGAACTCCAGTTCGGCGCGCGCGCCGCGGGCGGTGGACAGTTTGTCGCCGCGGGTCAACGGGCGGTTGATGTTGGCGTCGCTCCAGTCTTTCGCGCCGGCAGGCAGAAAGCCGAGGTCGCCGGCGATGTACGACAGTCGCGCCACCCGGCTCGGCGGATCGGCGCGGTCGTTGGCGCCGCCCTGCGCGTGGGCCAGGCCCGCGACCAGGCACAGCAGCATCAGCGCCAGCGCTTGCCAGCGGCGGCGCCACGAAACGGGGAACTTGGCAAACCTGGGCATGCGGCTCTCCTTGGGGAGTGCGTATGAGGCTGGAGCGGGGCGGGCGTTCGTCATGGTGCGGTCAACGTGCATTGTCAGGCCGGCGATGACGGCCGCCAGAGTGTCCGCAGAGGGCTGTTCAGCACGCGTTGGGCGCCGTGCCCACTTGTGCATGCGGGCGCCTTTCGCAAGAGCCTCACCCCCTCCTGACCTCCCCCTGCGATGCAGGGGGAGGGACCGGGCGTGGAGTTGCGCGCTTCGCCCCCTCCCCTGCATGGCAGGGAGGGCCGGGGAGGTGCGCTCTTCGTCGCGAGGCCGGGGTCGTGAAGCGGCGCGCCCTGCTCCCTCCCCTGCATGGCAGGGGAGGGCCGGGGTGGGGTGCTCTTCGCTCCCGCGAGCTTTCCAACCACGCGAATCCCGGGTTACCATCCGTGCGCCCGGCGGGTGTAGCTCAATGGTAGAGCTGTAGCTTCCCAAGCTACTGACGAGGGTTCGATTCCCTTCACCCGCTCCACTCCCCGGTCGCCGAACATCCCGAAACCCTATGGCGGATCTGATCACCGCGGCCCTGACGACCTTGGGCTGGCGCGAGCGGCTGGCGTTGCCGCAATTGGGCATCGGCATGCTCAAGGCCAAGCTCGACACCGGAGCGCGCAGCAGTTCGCTGCATGTGGATACCCTCGAAGAATTCCAGCGCGACGGCGTGACCTGGCTGCGCTTCACGCTCCATGTCGGGCGGCGCCAGCCGGTGGAAACCCGTTGCGAGGCGCCGGCGTGGGATCGCCGCGCGGTCACCGACACCGGCGGGCGGCGCACCGAGCGCTGGTTCATCCGCAGCGAGGTACAACTGGCTGGGCAGCGCTTCAGCGTCGACATCAACCTGACCGATCGCCGGCATATGCTGTTTCCGATGCTGCTGGGCCGCAGTGCGCTGAACGGGCGCTTTGCGGTGGACCCGGCACGCTCCTACACCCAGCCGCGCCCGCTGCTTGCAACCACGGACCTTCGATGACCCGCCCATGAAGATTGCGATCCTCTCGCGCAACACCCGGCTCTATTCGACCAAGCGTCTGGTCGAGGCGGCGCGCGTGCGCGGGCACGTGGTGCGCGTGTTCGATCCGTTGCGCTGCTACGTGCGCGTCGCGCCGGGCGCCTCGTCGATCCGCTACAAGGGCAGGGAGGTGCGCGACATCGACGCGGTGATCCCGCGCATCGGTACCACCAGCACGTTCTACGGCACCGCGGTGCTGCGCCAGCTGGAAATGATGGGCGTGTACACGCCGAACCCGTCCGACGCGGTGCTGCGCGCGCGCGACAAGCTGCGCTGCCTGCAGATCCTCGCCGCGCAGGGCATCGACATGCCGGTGACGGTGTTCGGCGACAACCCGGACGACGCCGACGACGTGCTGGCCCTGCTCGGCGACCCGCCGCACGTGATCAAGCTCAACGAGGGCAGTCAGGGCACCGGCGTGGTGCTGGCCGAGAAGCGTGCCGCCTCGCAGAGCGTGATCGAGGCGTTCCGCGGGCTATACGCGAACTTCCTGGTGCAGGAGTTCGTGGCCGAGGCGAAGGGCAGCGACCTGCGCTGCTTCGTGGTCGGCAAGAAGGTGGTGGCGGCGATGCAGCGCGACGCCACGCCGGGCGATTTTCGCGCCAATCTGCACCGCGGCGGCACTGCGATGGCGGCTACGCTGAGCGTCGAGGAGAAACGCATCGCCGTGCGCGCGGCCGGCGCGCTGGGGCTGGGCATCGCCGGCGTCGATCTACTCCGCTCGAAGCGTGGCCCGCTGCTGCTGGAAGTGAATGCCTCGCCTGGGCTGGAAGGCATCGAGGCCGCCACCGGAGTCGATGTGGCCGGCGCGGTGGTGGAGCTGCTGGAGGCGCAGGCGCGCGAAGTGCCCGCCGAGACCCGCCCGCATCGCAAGCCGGTCAGGGCCTGAGCTGCCATTGCACGATGGCATCACGGCCGGATGAGCACGGGTTAACCGCACCGTAACCCGGCACCCCCTATAAAGCGGGCACTGTTTTTTGCGGTACCGCGGCCTGCGTGGCCCGGTGAGGCAGACAATGGTATCGGGGCAGTAGCTCTTGGGCCCGGGTGGGCGACGGCGAGTCGCGCATCCGGGCTTTTTTCTTGCCGTGCCAGTCCCCATTCAGTTTCACGGTGCCGCCGGCGCACCGGCTTCACCCAAGATTGTTAAGCTTGCAGCTCCAGCCGGCCCGTGCGCCGGCTGCGCAGGAGTGACCCATGCGCGTACTGGTAATCGAAGACAACAGCGATATCGCCACCAACATCGGCGACTATCTGGAAGACCGCGGCCACGTGGTGGATTTCGCCGGTGACGGCGTGACCGGCCTGCATCTGGCGGTGGTGCACGATTTCGACGTGATCGTGCTCGATCTCACCCTGCCTGGCATGGACGGCCTGGAAGTCGCGCGCAAGCTGCGCCACGAGGCGCACAAGCAGACCCCGATCCTGATGCTGACCGCGCGCGACGCGCTGGAACAGAAGCTGACCGGTTTCGAATCCGGCGCCGACGACTACATGACCAAGCCGTTCGCGCTGCAGGAGCTGGCGGCGCGGCTGGAAGTGCTGGCGCGCCGCGGCAAGGGCCCGCAGAGCCGCGTGCTGAAGGTGGCCGACCTCACCTTCAACCTGGACACGCTCACGGTGAACCGCGAAGGCAAGTCGATCCAGCTCAACCCGATCGGCCTGAAGCTGCTGCAAGCGCTGATGGAGGCGAGCCCGTCGGTGGTCACCCGGCAGGACCTGGAGCAGCGCGTGTGGGGCGAGGAACTGCCCGACAGCGACAGCTTGCGCGTGCACATCCACGGCCTGCGCGCGGCGATCGACAAACCCTTCGACAAGCCGCTGATCCACACGCGGCACGGCATTGGCTATCGGATGGTCGAGCCGGATGCAATCCAGGCGTAAGCTGCGGTTCCGCCTCGTCGTCTCCTTCGCGCTGTTCGGCTTCGGCCTCAGCGCGTTGTTTGCGTTTGCGGCGTTGAACATCCGCACGCGGGTGGAGGATCAGCTGGTCAATGCCAGCCTGATGGACGACGCCAAGTGGGCGAATCAGCAGGCGCGCGAGCATCCCGGTGCCCCCAGCGGCTCCCGCTTGCTCACCGGTACCGTGCTCAGTGACCGCACTTTGTACAAGGCACCGCTCACCTGGCAGAGCCTCAAAAACGGGGTGCACGACATTTTCGAACCAGGACCGGACGGCAAGGAGCACCATTACAAGCTCGCCGTTTATCGCGAAGGCGGCATCATCAGCTTTCTGCAATATGACGTGTCGCGCGAAGAGCTCGGCAAGCAACAACTGCTCTTCAGCGTGATCGGCGCGGTATTCCTGTTCGGCCTGCTCTCGCTGGTACTCGGCCTGTGGCTGTCGCGCAAGGTGCTCAAGCCGGTCAGCGAGCTGGCCAACCGCCTGCGCGATTTTCGCAAGGCCGGCAAGGCCGAGCCGCTGGCGCCGCATTTCGCCGACGACGAAGTGGGCGAGCTGGCGCACGCGCTCGACGAGTACTCGGCGCGGCTCACCGCGATGGTCGAGCGCGACCGCGAATTCAATTCCGACGTCAGCCACGAGCTGCGCACGCCGCTGGCGGTGATCGCCTCCACCACCGAACTGTTGCAGGGCTCACCCGACCTCACGCCCAAGCTCGCCGAACGCCTCAAGCGCATCGAGCGCGCCTCGCGCCAGGCCACCGAACTGATCGAGGCGCTGCTGCTATTGTCGCGCGCCGAGCGACGCGGGCCTACCCGCGGCGAGACCACCGAGGTGGGCAAGGTCGCCGCCGACGTGATCGAGAGCCAGCGCCCGCAGATGCGCGGCAAGCCGCTGACCATCGAGCTTGCCGTCAGCGTGCCGGTCAGCGTCAACGCGCCGGCCTCGGTGCTGTCGGTGGCGCTGACCAACCTGGTCGGCAACGCGATCAAGTACACGCTGGAAGGCAGCGTGCGCGTCGAAGTGGGCGATGGCCGCGTCGAGGTGATCGACACCGGCCCCGGGATCAAGCCGGAGGACGCCGAGCGGCTGTTCCAGCGCGGCGTGCGCGGCGAAGGCGCCGGCGGCAGCGGCGCCGGCCTGGGCTTGGCGATCGTACGCCGGCTGTGCGAGCTGTACGGCTGGGACGTGTCGATGCGCCCGCGCAACGACGCCAACGGGGCGATTGCCAGCATCAGGTTCGGTTGACGCCGCAAGCTCCTCCCCCTTGCCATGAGGGGGAGGTTGGCGACCGCAGGGAGTCCTTCAGGTGGTGGGTTGTCCGGGCTTGCCGGGAGCGAAGATCAAGAGCGACCCCACCCCGACCCTCCCCTGCGATGCAGGGGAGGGAGTACAGCGGCTCCTCCCCGTCAAGCAGGGGAGCACCGCGGCTTTGCTCCTCCCCCTGCTAGCAGGGGGAGGACCGGGAGGGGGTCGCTTTTGATGTTGGCTTGGCGAAGAGCGACCCCGCCCCAGCTCCCCCCTGCTGCGCAGGGGGGCAACACGTCACACCTGCTCCAGCCAGCCCCACTTGTCGTGGGTGCGGCCGTCGAACAGGCCGAAGAACAGTTCCTGCAGGCGCAGGGTCACGCGGCCGGCCTTGCCGGTGCCGACCTGCTTGCCGTCGACCGCGCGGATCGGGGTGATTTCGGCGGCGGTGCCGCACATCAGCACTTCCTCGGCGAGGTAGAGGTATTCGCGCGGGATGTCGCGCTCGACCACCTCGATACCGTCTTCGCGGGCCAGCGTCATCAGCGTGTTGCGAGTGATGCCGGTGAGCAGCGAGGCGCTGGCCGGCGGCGTGTGCAGCACGCCGTCGAAGACCAGGAACAGGTTCTCGCCGGCGCCTTCGCTGAGCAGACCGGTGGAAGCCAGCGCAATGCCTTCGCCGAAGCCCAGGCGGCGCGCCTCGCGCGCGATCAGCTGACCGGACAGGTAATTGCCGCCGGCCTTGGCGCCGGCCGGGATGGTGTTCGGCGCGAAGCGCTGCCAGCTCGACACGCAGGCGTCGATGCCGTTCTGCAGCGCTTCGGCGCCGAGGTACGGGCCCATCGGCCAGGCGGCTACCGCCATGTCGATCGGGGTCTCGGCGGAGAGGCCGAAGCCGCCCAGTCCGCGATACGCCAGCGGGCGCAGGTAGGAAGCGCCCAGGCCGTTCCGGCGGATGACTTCACGACAGGCCGCGGCCAGTTCGTCGGCGGTGTACGGCAGCGCCATGTCGTAGATCTTGGCGGACATGTACAGCCGGTTCAGGTGGTCGGTGAGGCGGAAGATCGCCGCGCCGTCGGGCGTGGCGTAGCTGCGGATGCCCTCGAACACCGACGAGCCGTAGTTCAGCGCATGCGACATCACGTGGGTGGTCGCCTCGGCCCAGGGCTTGATGCTGCCGTTCTGCCAGATCCATTCGGGGTATTGCTGGGCCATGTCGGTTCTCCGTTGGGGACCGCCCATGATAACTGCTGGTCGCCGGGGTGGCGTCAATGGCTGCGTCAATTCGCGCTGCGCAGCCACAGGCAGCCGGCCTGGCGTACGAGGTCGAAACGCAGTTCGCGCGGGACGCCGCTGCCCTCGTTGCCGGCGGTATGCAGCACCAGTTGCTCGCCGGGCGATGGCGTCGCGGGTGCGGTGTCCGTCACTGGTGGGGTGTCGATGCTGGCGGCAGGGGCCGGTGTGGCGCCGCCCGGCAAGTCCACGTCCAGCAGCGGCTGCTTCATCAGTTCGGCCAGCGAACGGATGTCCGCGATCACCGCACCGCGGCCGTAACCGTCCCACAGCATCAGGCCGGCGAGGCGGTTGGCGTCACGGCTGGCGAACGCGTCGATCACGCTCTGGCGCAATTCGCCTGGGCTGGCGGCGCACAGGATCGGCGGCGGCTCCCGCAGCGACGCGGCCTGCACGGGCGGGTCGTCCGGGTTGACCGGACTGGCTTGCAGCGCCGTGCAGGGCTGGTCGGTGAACACCGCGCCACCGTTCGCGCCGATGCAGCGATGGATCGGCGACTGTGCCGCGACCGGAGCAGTGACGGCCAGCAGTATCAATGGAAGCAGGGCGGCCAGGCGGTACATCGCGCCAGCATATCCGCCGCGCGGATCAAAAAAGTTGCTGCAGCACCGCCTGGGTCGCCTTCGCCCGGTTCAGCGTGTAGAAGTGCAGCCCGGGCGCGCCGCCGTCGAGCAGGCGCCGGCACAGCTGCGCCACCACCTCGGCACCGAGCGCGCGGATCGAGTCGGCGTCGTCGCCGTGGGCCTGCATGCGCTTGGCGATCCAGCGCGGGATCTCGGCTCCGCACAGGTCGGAGAAGCGCTTCAGCTGGCTGAAGTTCGCGATCGGCATGATGCCCGGCACGATCGGCACCTCGACGCCGAGCCGGTGCACGTCGTCGATGAAGCGGAAATACGCATCGGGGTTGAAGAAGTACTGGGTGATCGCACCGTTCGCGCCGGCGTCGATCTTCGCCTTGAAATGCCTGAGGTCGCACAGCGCGTCGTCGGCCTGCGGATGGGTTTCCGGGTACGCCGCCACCTCGATGTGGAAATGGTCGCCGCAGTGCTCGCGGATGAAGCCCACCAGTTCGGCGGCGTAGCGGAAGTCGCCCGCGCTGGCCATGCCCGAGGGCATGTCGCCACGCAACGCCACGAGGCGCCGGTAACCGGCGGCGCGGTAGCCGTCCAGCAGCGCGGCGATCTCCGCCCGCGTGCCGCCCATGCACGACAGGTGCGGCGCCACGTTGAAGCCATGCTGCGTGTGCAGCCGCGCCACGGTGTCGCCGGTGTAGCTGAGCGTGGAACCGCCGGCGCCGAAGGTGACCGAGGCATATTCCGGCCCGTGCGCCTTCAGCACCTGCGCCGCGCGGTCGAGCTGAGCGCGCTGCTCGTCGGTCTTGGGCGGGAAGAATTCGAAGCTGATGGCGGGCATGGGCGTCCTTCGCGGCGGCTGCGAGCAATTCTATACGTTCATCGCGATGGAAAGATAGACTTCCAGATGCGAGGCAGGGAAACCCCGCGTGATGTCCGCTTGCGCAGGCATGACGTCATCATCAATCGGGCATGGCTCCCGGCAGGAACAAGCGCCGCGTGCGCTACGCTGGGGTTTTCCATCGGCTCGGTCATGTCCATCGTCCTCACCCCGTTCGCCCGTGCCCGCCTGTTTCCGCGCGAGCGGCGCGGCAACACTATCCAGGACTGCAGTCCCGAAGCGTTCCAGCAGCGCCTGAACGACGAGCCGCCGTCGCGCGTGCTGGATGGCTACGCGCCGTTCTGCAAACTGCACGTGCACCGCAACTGGACCACCACGCGCTGCCTCACCGTGCCGATTACCGAGGCCAACCGCCACCGGCTGCGCAGCGCCTACGAGGCACGCACCAAGGCCGAACTGCCGGTGCTGGTGCGCTGGTTCGAGGGCGTGGAATCACCGGTGGCGAACTGGCTGATTCCGATCCTCTACAGCCGCGAGCAGCTGGCGAAGGAAGGCGAGCCGATCGACGCCGACTGGGGCATCGTCGGCTGCCTCTACACCATGGAGCCCGAGGAAATCCCGATGGCGCCGATCACCATGCTGCGCAACGCGCTGGGCGTGGACGAGGGCGGCTCCGGCGTGCCGCTGGACCGCGAGGCTTATCGGCGCAGCGTGGCGTTCTGGGAGACCAACGCGAACTGGCGGCCCTGATCCATCCGGGCGTTTTGATGGGTGTTTTTGCGTCTACGCCTACGAAACGGGCGCCTCACGGCGCCCGTTTCGTATATGCACCAACGAAGCCCCGCTCAATAACGGTAGTGATCCGGCTTGTACGGACCTTCCACCGGCACGCCGAGGTAGGCGGCCTGGGTCGGGGTGAGCGTGGTCAGTTTCACGCCGATCTTTTCCAGGTGCAGGCGGGCGACTTCCTCGTCGAGCTTTTTCGGCAGGATGTAGACCTTGGCCTCGTAGCTGTCCTTGTGCGCCCACAGGTCGATCTGCGCCAGGGTCTGGTTGGAGAACGAGTTGGACATCACGAAGCTCGGGTGGCCGGTGGCGCAGCCCAGGTTGACCAGGCGGCCTTCGGCGAGCAGGAAGATCGCGCGGCCATCCTTGAAGGTGTACTTGTCCACCTGCGGCTTGATATTGAGCTTGCTCACGCCGGGCATGGCGTTCAGCGCGTCGACCTGGATCTCGTTGTCGAAGTGGCCGATGTTGCAGACGATGGCCTGGTCCTTCATCGCTTTCAGGTGATCCAGGGTCAGCACGTCCTTGTTGCCGGTGGTGGTGACGTAGATGTCGCCGCGGCCCAGCGTCGATTCGACCGTGTTGACCTCGAAGCCTTCCATCGCCGCCTGCAGCGCGTTGATCGGGTCGATCTCGGTGACCACCACGCGCGAACCGTAGGCACGCAGCGAGTGTGCGCAGCCTTTGCCGACGTCGCCGTAGCCGCACACCACCGCCACCTTGCCGGCCAGCATCACGTCCATCGCGCGCTTCAGGCCGTCGGCCAGCGACTCGCGGCAGCCGTACAGGTTGTCGAACTTGCTCTTGGTCACCGAGTCGTTGACGTTGATCGCCGGCACCAGCAGCGACTTCGCCTCGGCCAGCTGGTACAGGCGGTGCACGCCGGTGGTGGTCTCCTCGGAGACGCCCTTCCAGTCCTTGACCACGGTGTGCCAGTAGCCCGGGCGCTCGGCGTGCACGCGCTTGAGCAGGTTCTTGATCACCTGCTCCTCGTGGCTGCCCGAAGCGCTGTTGACCCAGTCGCTGCCGTTCTCCAGCTCGTAGCCCTTGTGGATCAGCAGTGTCACGTCGCCGCCGTCGTCCACCACCAGCTGCGGGCCGAGGAAGCCGCCCTTGCCGTCGGGGAAGGACAACGCGTCCAGCGTGCAGTCCCAGTATTCCTCCAGCGTCTCGCCCTTCCAGGCGAACACCGGCGTGCCGGTGGCGGCGATCGCGGCGGCAGCGTGGTCCTGCGTGGAGAAGATGTTGCACGAGGCCCAGCGCACGTTGGCGCCGATGTCCTTCAGCGTCTCGATCAGCACCGCGGTCTGGATCGTCATGTGCAGCGAGCCGGTCACGCGCACGCCCTGCAGCGGCTTGGCGGCGGCGTACTTGCGACGGATCGACATCAAGCCCGGCATCTCGTGCTCGGCGATATCCAGCTCCTTGCGGCCGAAATCGGCCAGCGAGAGGTCGCGGATCTTGTAGTCGTGGGTGCTTTCTTTGAGTGCGGCGTTCATCGGTAAGCTCCGGTTAGTGCGAGGCTCCTGTGAAGAGTCCGGCCACGGATGGCCGGTCTGCTGCGAAGGGACTCGCGTACAAACAACCGGGCGCCGTTGTGGAACGTGCCGCGCCGAGCCTGGCCGGTTCCCGCGAAGTTCGTTCACGGCAACGGTCGCAGCGCCCCTCGGCGGGCAGTGCAGGAGGGCCATTGTAACGGCAGATATGGGCTTATGCCGCATGGTTGGGTGTCACCCGCGCCGGGATTGGTTACGCTGGGAATCTGGCCTGCCATGGAGTTGCCGTGTGGAAGCAAGTCGCGAACCCGAGTTCCTGCCGCCCGATGGCCCGCTGCGCGAGGATGTCGGCCGGCTCGGCGCGATGGTCGGGCGCATGCTCGCCGAACAGGGCGGCAGGGCGTTCTTCGAGCGGGTCGAGCAGGTGCGCCAGGCGGCGATCCGCCGCCGCCGTGAAGGTGCCACGCTGGAGGAACTGGCCGCCTCGCTGGCCGGCCTCGACGCCCGCGATGCCGAAGCGTTGGCGCGTGCGTTCGCCACCTACTTCCAGGCGGTGAACACCGCCGAGCGGGTGCACCGCATCCGCCGCCGCCGCGACTACCAGCGCGAGGGCAGCGCGCCGCAGCCGGAGTCGCTGCTCGACGTGCTCGGTCGCCTGAAGGCCGAGGGCGTGGGCGCCGACGAGCTGGTCGGCTGGCTCGACCGGCTGTGGATCGAGCCGGTGTTCACCGCGCACCCGACCGAGGCGGTGCGCCGCTCGCTGCTGGAGAAGGAGCAGGCGATCGTCGCCTCGCTGATCGACGGCTTCGACCGCGAGCGCACGCCGCAGGAGCGCAAGGACGACGACGACCGCATCTACATGGCGCTGTCCGCCGGCTGGCAGACCGCCGAGGCCTCGCCGGTGCGGCCCAGTGTGCTGGACGAGCGCGAGCACGTCGATTTCTACCTGGCCCATCCGCTGTACCGGATCGTGCCGACGTTGTACGAATCGCTGGCGCAGGCGCTGCAGACAACCTACGGCGTGGCGATCCGGCTGCCACGGCTGCTGCGCTTCGCCAGCTGGGTTGGCGGCGACATGGACGGCAACCCGAACGTGGGCGCCGACACCATCGCCGACTGCCTCGACTCGCAGCGCGCGCTGGTGCTGGAGCGCTACCGCGAGGACGTGGCTGTGCTGGCGCGGTCGCTCAGCCAGACCGAGGGGCGGGTGGCGGCGTCCGATGCGCTGCGCGTGCGGCTGGCCGACTACCGCGCGCGTTTTCCCGCGGCCGCGGCGCAGATCCGCCCGCGCCACGCCGACATGCCGTACCGCTGCCTGCTGCAACTGGTTGGCGCACGGTTGGCGCTGACCCAGGACGACGACGCGGACGGCTATGCGTCCAGTGATGAATTTCTGGACGACCTGCAGCTGATCGCCGACAGCCTGTTCCAGCATCGCGGCGTGCACGCCGGCGCCTATGCGGTGGAACGCCTGCAGTGCCGCGTGCGCAGCTTCGGCTTCCACCTGGCGCGGCTCGACGTGCGGCAGGATTCGCGCGTGCACGACGATGCGCTGGCGGCACTGCTGGCCGAGCCGGACTGGGCCACGCGCGACGGCGCCGCGCGCGCCGACCGGCTGCGCCCGTACGCCAGCGGCGATGCGGTTTTTCCGGACAGCCATGACGCCAACGCCACCTCGCTGCAGGCGGTGTTCGCCATCCTGCGCGACAGCCGCAAGAGCCACGGCTGCGACGCCACCGGCCTGTACATCATCAGCATGGCGCGCTCGGCCGCCGACGTGCTGGCGGTACTGGCGCTGGCGCGGCGTGGCGGACTGGTCGATCCGGCGAACGACGTACCGCTCAACATCGCGCCGCTGTTCGAGACCGTCGATGATCTGAAGAGCGCGCCGGCCACCTTGCGCGCGCTGCTCGACGATCCAGTCTACCGCCATCACCTCGCTGCGCGCGGCGACCAGCAGTGGGTGATGCTGGGTTACTCCGACAGCGGCAAGGATGGCGGCACGCTGGCCTCGCGCTGGGGCCTGCAGCGCGCCCAGGTGGAGTTGCTGGAGGTGGCGCACGCGGCCGGCATCCAACTGGCGTTTTTCCACGGCCGCGGCGGCTCGGCCAGCCGCGGCGGTGCGCGCATCACGCCGGCGCTGATGTCCGCGCCGCGCGGCGCGGTGGCCGGCGTGCTGCGGGTGACCGAGCAGGGCGAGGTGATCCACCGCAAGTACGGCATCCGCGCGCTGGCGCTGCGCAACCTGGAGCAGACCGTGGGCGCGGTGCTGCGCGCCTCGCTGCGCCCGCGCGAAGACGAATCGCGCGAGGAGCGCTGGCGCGAAGTGATGAACACGCTGTCATCGACCAGCCGACAGAGCTACCGCGCCTTCGTCGAGCGCGACGGTTTCGTCGACTACTTCCGCAGCGCCACCCCGGTCGACGTGATCGAACGGATGACCCTGGGCTCGCGCCCGGCCAGTCGCCGCAGCATGCGCGGCGTGCAGGACCTGCGCGCGATCCCGTGGGTGTTCGCGTGGACCCAGTGCCGCTCGATCCTGCCTGGCTGGTATGGCCTGGGCAGTGCGTTGGAGCAGGGTGCACGGCAATTTGGCGAAGAGACGCTGGTGGAGATGGCGCGCGATTGGGCGTTCTTCTGCAACCTGCTCGACGACGTGGAAATGGTGCTGGCCAAGTGCGACCTGCCCATCGCCGAGGCGTTCTCGAAACTGTCCGGCCCGCTGCACGAGGAATTCTTCGGACTGGTCCGCGACGAGTTCGCGCGCACCCGCCGCTGGCTGCTGCAGCTGAAGGGCAGCGGGGTGCTGCTGCGCGGCGAGCCGCGCCTGGCCGCCTCGATCCGCCTGCGCAATCCTTATGTGGACCCGATGAGCCTGCTGCAGGTCGACCTGCTGCAGCGCTGGCGCGCCAGCGACCGCCAGGACGATGCCGTGCTGCAGGCGCTGGTCGCCTGCGTCAACGGCGTGGCACAGGGATTGCAGAACACCGGCTGATCGCGCCCTCCCACTTCGGCTCTTCAGCCAGTTTTGCCGGATAGCCCCCACCTTCCAGGAGCCCGCTCGCGGGCGACGCCTTTGATCTTGCGAATCCCGAATCCCGAATCCCGGCCTTCAAAGCATCGCCCGCGAGCGGGTTCCTACGGCGCGTGCGTGATGACGGCCTGCAGCGCCGCGATGCGCTGCTCGCGTGGCAGCCGCTTCCAGGCAATTTCCAGCTTGAGCGCCTCGCCGCGGCTGGCGACCCACACCCAGCCCAACAGTTGCTTCGGTGGGTTGGACCGGGTGAAGCGGGCGCCCTTGCCAGCGAGGTGTTTCTCGTAGCGTTGTTCGGGGTCGCGCGCGATGCCGGTATAGACGCGGCCGTCGGCGCATTCGAGCAGATAGACGGCCCAGGTGTCGGCGCCGTCACTCATGCGTTCAGGCCCACTCGACCAGGCCTTCGGCCTCGCACACCTGTTTCCACGACGGGCGGGCTTTCAGCGTGCTGGCCAGTGCGGCCAGCTGCGGCCATGCCGTCGCCGGCTTGGGCATGTTGCGCGACCAGCGCATCAGCATCAGCGTATACAGGTCGACCAGGCTGAAGCGGTCGCCCAGCATGTATGGACCGTGCGCGGCGAGATGCGCGTCGATCTTCGACCAGCATTTCTCGATGCCGGCGCGGGCAGCCTGCTTGATCGTATCGGCGCCTTCCGGCAGATGGTCCGCGGGATAGAACCACTGGCGGAACAGCGGTTGCAGGTTGTTGGCCAGGTACAGCATCCATTGCAGGAAGTCCGCACGCTGCGCGCTGCCGGGGGCCGGCGCCAGCGCGGCTTCGGGATGCTGCTCGGTCAGCAGCATCGCCAGCGCCGCGGCCTCGCCGTGCGGCACGCCATCGATCACCAGGGTCGGCACCACGCCGTTCGGATTGATCGCCAGGTAGGCGGCGCTGCGCTGCTCGCCCTTGTCGATGTCGACGCGCTTGAGTTCGTGTGGCGCGCCGATCTCCAGCAAGGCGAGGTGGACGACGAGGTTGGCGGAGCCGGGAGCGTAGTAGAGCGTGTACATGGCGATCATCCGCAAGGGGCAATCCGCGAATGATACGCCGCCATCTTGGCGACACGGTGGCCGAATGTCAGCCGTCCAGTTCCGACCAGCGCGCATAAGCCGTGTCGAGTTCGGCCTGCAACGCCACCAGCGCCTCGTTGGCCTTGACGATGGCGGCGCTGTCCTGCTGGAAGAACGCGGGATCGTTCATCGCCGCGGTGTGTGTGGCGACGTCGGTTTCCAGTTGCTCGATGCGTTGCGGCAGCTGCTCCAGCTCGTGCTGTTCCTTGAAGCTGCGCTTGGGCTTGGCCTTTTTCTCGTCATCCCGGCGAAGGCCGGGGTCCAGCGACTTGTTCGTTGCGGAAGGCGCTGGCTCCCGGCTTTCGCCGGGATGACGGGGTTGCGGCCGCTGACGCAGCCAGTCGGTGTAGCCGCCCACGTATTCGCCGATGCGGCCTTCGCCTTCCAGCACCAGCGTGCTGGAGACCACGTTGTCGAGGAAGGCGCGGTCGTGCGAGACCAGCAGCAGGGTGCCCTGGTAGTCGGTGAGCAGTTCTTCCAGCAGTTCGAGCGTCTCGACGTCGAGGTCGTTGGTCGGTTCGTCCATCACCAGCAGGTTGGACGGCTGCGCGAACAGTTTGGCCAGCAGCAGGCGGTTGCGCTCGCCGCCGGAGAGGCGGGTGATCGGGGCGCGCGCGCGTTCGGGCGAGAACAGGAAATCCTGCAGGTAGCCGATGATGTGCTTGCGCTGGCCGTTGAGCTCGATGTACTCGCGGCCCTCGGCCACGTTGTCCAGGGCGTTGAGCTGGTCGTTGAGCTGCAGCCGGTGCTGGTCGAAGTAGGCGACCTGGATGCCGGTGCCCAGCTCCGCGCTGCCGCGCTGCGGCTTGAGCTCGCCCAGCATGATCTTCAGCAGGGTGCTCTTGCCGGCGCCGTTCGGACCGATGATGCCGATGCGGTCGCCGCGCATCACGGTGGTGGTGAGGTCGTCGATCAGCACGCGGCCGCCGTAGGCCTGGTGCACGTGCTTGAGGTCGATCACCTTCTTGCCGGAGGCCTGCGCATTGGCCGCCGTCATCTTCACGTTGCCGCCGAGGTTGCGTCGCTCGGCGCGTTCCACGCGCAGCGCCTTCAGCGCACGCACGCGGCCCTCGTTGCGGGTACGCCGGGCCTTGATGCCCTGGCGGATCCACACTTCCTCCTGTGCCAGCTTCTTGTCGAACAGCGCATTGGCCTGGGCTTCGGCATGCAGGCGTTCCTCGCGCCGGCGCAGGTAGTTGTCGTAGTCGCCGGGCCAGTCGGTCAGCGCGCCGCGGTCGATTTCGACGATGCGCGTGGCCAGCGCGCGCAGGAAGCTGCGGTCGTGGGTGACGAAGACGATGCTGCCGGCGAACTGCTTGAGGAAGCTTTCCAGCCAGCCGATCGCTTCGATGTCGAGGTGGTTGGTGGGCTCGTCCAGCAGCAGCACGTCGGGCTTGCGCACCAGCGCCTGCGCCAGCAGCACGCGGCGCTTCATGCCGCCGGACAGCGCGGCGAAGTCGGTTTCGCCAGGAAGCTCCAGCTGGGCCAGCACGTCGCTCACGCGGCGGTCCAGGTCCCAGCCGTGCTGCGCCTCGATCTGGTGCTGCACGTCGCCCAGCGCATCGAAGTCGCCCTCGTCGAGCAGGTGGTGGTAGCGCGCCAGCAGGTGGCCGAGGTCGCCCAGTCCCTCGGCGACCACGTCGAACACGCTGCCTTCGGTGCCGTGTGGCACTTCCTGCGCCATCCGCGCGATCACCACGCCGTTCTGTACCCGCACCTCGCCATCGTCGGCATGCAGCTCGCCGGCGATCAGCTTCATCAGGGTGGATTTGCCTTCGCCGTTGCGGCCGACGATGCACACCCGCTCGTTCGCCTCGATCGACAGATCGACATGTTCGAGCAGGAGCGGGCCGCCGATGCTGAAGTCGACGCGTTGCAGTTGGATGAGAGACATCCGCCCATTGTAGCTGGAGCGTATTGGCCATCTGCCTTTGAGGCAGGCGCAATGGGAATCTTTCCCATGGCAGCGGTTGTTTTTTTAGGAAAAATTTATTGCCATAATTTTCTCAAAAATCTACAGTGCCTGGATTGGGAAAACGGGGGCAGCGCCATGGAACGAAGAACCGGTGACTACGTGGCTGGCAGCCTCGCTGGCAGTCATTACAAGGCTTTCGTACCGAAGCCGCTGCCGCCAAAACCACCGTTGATGTTTGGTCCTGCTCTGGTTGCGCAGCTCGAGCGCGCCAACCAGGCGCTTGGTCGCTTGGATGGCATCACCCTGATGCTGCCCGACCCGGCGTTATTCCTGTATCAGTACGTGCGCAAGGAAGCCTTGCTGTCTTCGCAGATCGAGGGCACCCAATCCTCGCTGTCCGACTTGTTGCTGTACGAACTGGCCGAGATGCCGGGGGTGCCGATCGACGATGTGGAGGAGGTGTCCAACTACGTAGCTGCGCTCCAGCATGGCCTCAAGCGCCTGCGCGAAGATGACTTTCCACTGTCATTGCGGCTGATCCGCGAGATTCACGGCGTGCTGTTGCGTGGAGGTCGTGGCGCGACCAGGCATCCCGGTGAGCTTCGTATCGGCCAGAACTGGATCGGTGGCAAATCGCCTGCGCTGGCCGGTTTTGTGCCGCCACCGCCCGAGCGTCTGGCGGATTGCCTGAGCGAGCTGGAAGCCTTCCTGCACACCGACCGGAACGAGATGCCGGCCCTGATCAAGGCGGCGCTGGTTCATGTGCAGTTCGAGACGATCCATCCGTTCAACGATGGCAACGGTCGCGTCGGGCGTCTGCTGATCGCGCTGATCCTTTGCGCCGAAGGCGTGCTGCGCGAGCCTTCGCTTTACCTCAGCCTGTATTTCAAGACCCGACGCCAGCAGTACTACGCGCAATTCGACGTCGTGCGCAAGACCGGCGACTGGGAGGCGTGGCTGCTGTTTTTCCTCGAAGGCGTGGAATCCACTTCGCAGCAGGCCGTAGATACCGCCCAGCGCATCCTGGCACTGTTTGCGGAGGATCGTGAAAAAGTGCGCGGACTGGGTCGCCGCGCCGGCAACGCGCTGCAAGTGTTCGAACAGTTCATCCGACGTCCGATTCTTGATGCACCGACCATCCACAAGACACTGACCGTAGCCCCACCCACCGTGCGCTCGGCCATCGGTGCCCTGCAGGAGATGGGCCTGCTCAATGAAATCACCGGTCAGCAGCGCAACCGCATCTGGATTTACCAGAGTTACTACGCGCTGCTGAGCGAAGGCGCTACGCCGCTGTGACGAGCTCGCTGCCGCTTGCTTGATCCTAATATTCTGCAGAGACTGCCGCGTCACGCATTCTCGTCCAGCACTACCTCAACGACCTTACAGCGATGCGGCAGGCCACCCATGTGAGCGTCGAGACCCGGGCGGTCGTCGCAGCCATGCGCGAAGCCCCGCGGTGACTGCCTTCCGCTGCACCGCCAAACTGCTCAAGGCGATGAAGGAAGCGCCCGAGGCCGATCCGGCATCGGCCGGCAACCGGCTCGGCGAATGGACGGCCACGCTGGTGCGGGTGGGGCGCATCCAGTTAGTGCTGGCGGTGAGCGAGCCGACCCGTTTTGCGGTGGCGATCGACGCGGCTCCTTGTGCGACGGCACCGCAACGCTTTGCGGCCGCCCTGTTGGCGGCTCTGCTCGATCTGGAGATTCCCGCAGATCTCGCGGTGGCCAAGATCGAAGCCATGCTGCCGCTGCAGGTGGTCGCCAGCAACTCGCGCTCGGTGCTGGGCAGCCTGAACCAGTTCGCGTGGTGGGCCGATTGCGCCATCTGCAGTCGCGAGGCGACTTCGGCGCGCGAAGTACCCCTCGACCTGGCGCGCATGATCGTGCTGAAACCGAAGGGTATCGACTGGCCTGCCGATCGCGTTCGCGAGGCATTCGGCCTGCCGCCTGTCGGTCGGCGGGCGTCGCGCCATGACGTACCGGCACCGGGCAGTGCATGGCGCTGACGCGTTCTGGCTATGGGCCATGCCGGCGGTGGACCGGTATCAGCCCGACGACGCTGCTGCGAGGATCGCGTGCTCGGCGCGATTGCGCCCCTGCTGCTTGGCGGCGTACAGGGCCACGTCGGCGCGCTTGAGCAGGCTTTCGGCGGTGTCGCTGGGAGCGACGCTGGCCACGCCGCAGCTGATGGTGATGGCGTGCTCGCCGATCAGCGGTTGCGCAGCCACGTGGGTGCACAGGGCTTCGGCCTTGCGCAGGCCGTCGGCGGCATCGGTTTCCGGCAGGATCACGACGAACTCCTCGCCGCCCCAGCGCCCCAGCGTATCCACGTCGCGCAGCGCTTCTCCCGCGCGTGCCGCCAGCGCCACCAGTACATGGTCGCCGACCTTGTGGCCGAAGCGGTCGTTGATGCTCTTGAAGTGGTCGACGTCGATCATGATCAGCGCGAACGCGCGTCCGTAGCGGGCGAAGCGCACCAGCTCGAACTCGAGGATCTCCGCGAGCCGCCGCCGGTTGGGCAGGCAGGTGAGCACGTCGGTGTTGGCCAGCTGCCCCAGTTCGTCGACGGTGAGCTGCGCGATCTGCAGGCGCTGCTGGTAGCTGGAGAAAAAGTACAGCGCGGCCACCAGCACAGCGGACACGATGTGCAGCTGGATGGTGAAGTTGCCTTCCGGCCGCTCGGGGTGGTGGATCAGGTACGGCAGGCTGATCGCGAACAGCAGTACCTGGACCGACAGTGAGACGATCAGCCCGGTCCGGTGGCTGGTGAGCATGAAGGCCATGACGTAGATGATCGGAATCCACAGGTACAGCGGCCTGAGATCGATGGTGGCGCCTACCTCGGGAAAATACAGCTTGAGCACCATGCAGCCGGCGCAGATCACGGCGACGAAGACCAGGCAGGTGATGTCGATGACACGTTGCGACAGCAGGCGTCGGCGGACGATGGCAAACATCACCGGGTGGAAGACGATGTTGGCGCCCAGCACCGTGCGCAACGCGATCGACGACACGCCGCGCCACTCGAACAAGGCCCAGGCGATGAGCGTGCCGAGCCAGGCCAGGATCAGCGCCACCATCAGCGGGGTGCGCTTGGACTGCTCCGTGTCGGGCCGGATCGGGTCGTGTCGTTTCATGGACGTCTATCGGCCAGCCGCGGGTTCGGCGGAGCCTGGCTACGGATATCGGGTGTGCCCCTGCGGCGTGATGTCATGCGGCTGGGAATCCTGGAAGTCAGCGGCGTCAAGTCGTACGGCATCGCAAGGGCGGATGATCCGGGTGATCCCCCCCAAAGCATGCCCCTGACCAGCCTAAAACAAGACAGGCCGCCCGGAGGCGGCCTGTTTCGACGGGTGCGCGGCATGCGCGCGCAGCTGCCTTACTTCAGCTTCGCGTCCTTGCGCAGCGCCTCGGCGCGGTCGATCTTTTCCCATGAGAACGTGGTGTAGGACTTGCCGTTGGCGTCCTTGACCAGCTGCGGGGTGCGGCCGAAATGGCCGTAGCTGGCGGTCTGCTGGTACATCGGATGGATCAGGTCGAGCATCTGCAGGATGCCGTACGGACGCAGGTCGAAATGGTTGCGGATCAGCTTCTCGATTTTCTCGTCGCTGATCTTGCCGGTGCCGAAGGTGGTGACCGAGATCGAGGTGGGGTGCGCCACGCCGATCGCGTAGCTGACCTGCACCTCGCAGCGGTCGGCGATGCCGGCAGCCACGATGTTCTTGGCCACATAGCGCGCGGCGTAGGCGGCCGAGCGGTCCACCTTGGACGGATCCTTGCCCGAGAACGCGCCGCCGCCGTGACGGGCCCAGCCGCCGTAGGTGTCGACGATGATCTTGCGGCCGGTCAGGCCGCAGTCGCCCACCGGGCCGCCGATGACGAACTTGCCGGTCGGGTTGATGTGGATCTTGGTGCCCTTGTGCAGCAGCTTGGCCGGCAGCACGGGCTTGAGGATGGTCTCGCGCACCGCCTCGATCAGGTCCTTCTGCTTGACCGACGGGTCATGCTGGGTCGACAGCACCACGGCGTCGATGGCGGTGGCCACGCCCTGCTCGTAGCGCAGGGTGACCTGGCTCTTCGCGTCCGGGCGCAGCCATGGCAGCGGCGAATTCTTCCGCTTGCGGACTTTTGCCTGCTGCTCGACCAGGCGGTGCGAGTAGTAGATCGCCGCCGGCATGAAGTCCTTCGTCTCGTTGGTGGCGTAGCCGAACATCAGGCCCTGGTCGCCGGCGCCCTGGTCTTCCGGGTTCTTGCGGTCCACACCCTGGTTGATGTCCGGCGACTGCTTGCCGATCAGGTTGATCACGCCGCAGGTGGCGCCGTCGAAGCCGACGTCGCTGGAGTCGTAGCCGATGTCGACGATCACCTTGCGGGTCAGCGCCTCCAGGTCGATCCACGCGCCGGTGGTGATTTCGCCGGCGACGATCGCCACGCCGGTCTTGACCATGGTTTCGCAGGCGACGCGGGCGCGCGGGTCCTGCGCGATGATCGCGTCGAGCACGGCGTCGGAGATCTGGTCGGCGACCTTGTCCGGATGGCCTTCGGAGACCGATTCGGAGGTGAACAGGTAGTTGGACATCGCGGTTTATATCCCTTCGTGCGGATAGAAAGATAAAAGAAGTCGGGCATGATACATCGCCGCCCCCGGTTTTGCAGCTTGCGGCGATTCTGGCGGCTGTTGGGTTAGGCCCATGTTCAGTCGTTTGGACGGCTTTACGGCCTGCTGCGGCGCGGCGGGGCGGCCCGCGCATGACTCAGTAGGGGCTGGCGCGCGCCTGCACGAACGCGAAGAAGAACACCGCATCAGGATCGTTGCGGACCGCCTGCAGCTCCGTGCGCATGCCGGCGACCGTGGCGGCCTCGACCTTTCCGGCCAGCACCAGTTGTTCGGCCGCCGACAACAGCAGTTCTTCCCAAAATTCGATCATGTGCTTGCGGCGCGCGGGCTGGCGGTTGTCCAGATGGATGCTCTTCACCTCCGTCTGCACGTCGCGGTAGCCGCCGGCCAGCAGCAGGTTGCCCAGCTTGGCGCCGATGAACGGGTCGCCGCCGCTGTCGTACTGGTAATCGTTGAAGGCCATCCAGTAGCGCAGCAGGTTCGGCGAATAGGGGTCGAGGAAAAAGGAGGAGTTGAGCACCTCGGTGACGTAGACGGTGGCGCTGGGGCTGAGCACGCGGCGTACCTCGCTGAGTACGCGCGCCGGGCTGGGCATGTGCTCGAGCACCCAGCACAGGTAGGCCGCATCGAAACTGCGTTCGGCGAAGGGAAGGTCGGTGGCGTCGGCCTGCTGCAGGGTATAGCGCGTCGCGCACCAGGGGGTTTGGCCCAGGTTGTGGCTGGCGGCGGCAAGTTGGGCGGCGGAGCGGTCGATGCCGGTGACGTGCAGTTGTGGAAACCTTCGCAACAGGATCTCGGTCTGAGCGCCAACCCCGCAACCGACTTCCAGCAGGCGCGTCGCGTCGCTGTAGTCGATGTGGCTGAACAGGCTGGTTTCGAACATGTGCGCCTGCCGCACCAGCCGCGACTGCTCCTCCGCGGAAAAGCCGTGGATATAGGGGAATTCACCTGCGGTCGTGCTGCTGTTCATCGTCGATGTTCAAGGAGTCGCTGCTGCCGGCTACGGTACTCCTCCGCCATGGCCGCAGGGCGCGGTCGACGATTCTGCGGCGACCGCGTTCAGGCCGCCAGACGCGCCCCGTCCTGCAGCGCGGCGAAGTAGTCGCGGGTCAGGCACAACTGCTCGGTGGCGTTCTCGGCGCGGTTGACCACCTGGCGGAAGGCGGCGTTCTCGGCGCGGTCCTTCGCATACCAGCCGAGGTGCTTGCGCGCGATGCGCACGCCGGCCGGCTCGCCATAGAACGCGTAGAGCTGTTCGAGATGGCTAAGCAGGATCGCGGCGACCTCGGCCGGTTCCGGTTCGGGCAGCAGTTCGCCGGTGGCCAGGTAGTGGGCGATCTCGCGGAAGATCCACGGCCGCCCCTGCGCGCCACGGCCGATCATCACCGCGTCGGCGCCGGTGGCGTCGAGCACCTGCTTCGCCTGCTGTGGCGTGCACATGTCGCCGTTGGCCAGCACCGGCATGCGCACGGCCGCCTTCACCGCGGCGATGGTGGCGTACTCGGCCTCGCCTTCGTACCTGTCGGCGCGGGTGCGCCCGTGCACGGCCAGTGCGGCGATGCCGGCGTCCTCGGCGATGTGCGCGATGGCCAGCGCGTTGCGGTTCTGCCGATCCCAGCCGGTGCGGATCTTCAGCGTCACCGGCACGTCCACCGCATCCACCACCGCCTTCACGATGCGCGCCACCAGCGGCTCGTCCTGCAGCAAAGCCGAGCCCGACCACACGTTGCACACCTTCTTCGCCGGGCAGCCCATGTTGATGTCGATCAGCTGCGCGCCGTTGGCGACGTTGAAGCGCGCCGCCTCGGCCAGCATCGCCGGGTCGTAGCCGGCGATCTGCACGCTGACCGGCTCGGGTTCGCCGGCGTGGTCCATCCGCATGAGCGACTTGCGCGTGTGCCACAGCTTCGGGTCGGCGTTGGTCATCTCCGACACGGCCAGCCCCGCGCCCAGCCGCTTGCACAGCAGGCGGAACGGCTTGTCGGTGACGCCCGCCATTGGGGCGAGCACCAGCGGCGGGTCGATGCGGTAGGCGCCGATCTGCATCCAGCCATTGTAGCGGTGCCAGCTCTGGCGGCTCGTGCGCGATGAGCCGCGCCGTTCAGCCGCGCCGCCGCGTCCGTGCGCGCCAGAACAGGAAGCCGGTCGCCAGGAAGAACGGCGGCAGCACGCCGGCCACGGTCACGGTGAGCCGCCACGCCCGGCCGCCGACGCTGGCCGAGTGCAGCGGGTAGACCGCGTTGTTGATGCGTGTGCCGGGGCCGTCGGCGGTGGCGTCGTGGCTGCCCAGCACGGTGGCCGCGTAGGGGTCGAGCCAGATCGTGCTGCGCCCCACCGGGTGCCATTCGCCGGGAGCCTGCGCGCGGACTGCCAGCTGGCCGTTGCCGGCTGTCGGCAGCGTCACGCGATGCAGGGCGGCGCCGGGCAGGGCGCGCTCGGCGGCGGCCAGCGCGGCGGTCCAGTCGATCGGCGCATCGCGCCACGCGATCGGCGCCGGGGGCGATGGCGGCGGCGCTTCGGCGAATACCGCGCCCAGCAGCCGGCCGGTGCCTTTGCCGTAGACCATCAGCGTGCCGGTGAGGCTGAGCAGCAGGATCAGCGGCAGCGCGAGCACGCCGGTACTGCGGTGCCAGCTCAGCCAGCGCCGCGTGGATGGCTGCGCGTGCGGGCGCAGGCTGGCGGCGACGTGGCGTCGGCCCGGCCACCACAGCAGCGGCCCGGACGCGAGCAGACACAGCACCAGCCAGCCGAGCATGCCCAGTAGTTCCTTGCCGGTCTCGCCGCCCAGCAGGTGGGTGTGCCATTCAAGCAGCACCTGCAGCGCGTCGCCGCGCGGCGCGCGCGTCAGCAGCAGCTCGCCGCTGGCCGGGTCGAGGTAACGGCGCGCGCCGTCGCCGAAATACAGCTGCCAAACCGGCAGGCCGGGCAGCGGCAGGTCGGTCGCGCGCAGGTCCTGTGGCTGCCATTCCGTGGCGATGCGTGCGAGCACCGCCGCGCGTTGCGCCGCGTCGGGCAGGGCGTGTCCGGTGAGCTGTGGGTAAGCCATGCGCAGCCACGGCTGCTGCCAGGCGAGCAGGCTGCCGCTGAGCGCGATCAGCGCATACGCCATGCCGACGCTGAGGCCGAGCCACAGGTGCAGCCGCTGCAGCCACTGCCGCGTGCGTCCGCGCAGTCGCCAGGGCATCGGTCCGGCAGTGGCGGCGGGCCCGCTCAAGACGCTTGCTGCCAGGTGTGCGAAACCACGCGGCCGCGGCCGGCGAAGTACGGGTCGTCGTCGTCCAGCCCATGGCCGCCGCGGGTGGGCGCGCTGGTGCCGACGGTGACGTCCTGGCGCGCGCCGTCCCGTTTCGGTGCCCGCCTGGTGATGATGTTGATGAGGCCGCCGGCGGCGCCCAGGCCCTGCATCGTGTTGGAGCCCTCGACGATCTCGATCCGCTCGATCATCGCCGGGTCGATCGTGTAGGCGTCGCGCGAGCCGTTGCGCAGCGGGCTCGATTGCGGCACGCCGTCGACCATGTACGGAGGGTTGCGCCCGCGCAGGGTCTGCCCGCGCGAGCTGAGCTTCTGCGTCGAGGGGGCGAACGAGGGCAGCAGGTTGCCGATGGCGTCGGAGAGATCCGGGTTGATCGCCAGCTGCCGGCGCAGGTCCTCGGCGGTGATCACCGTGATCGTGGTCGGCATCGCGCCCTGGCTCTGCGGCGTGTGCAGCGTGCTTTCGGAAACCTCGACGCGCTTGAGTTCGACAGCGCCCTTCTGGTCGGCGGCATGGGCGACGCCCGCAAGAGTGAACGCAACCGATAAGGACGAGCGGGCGCAAAACGACATGGAGACCTCCAGCTGAGGAGGCGCATATTAAATGAAAATTATTCGCAATAAGGCTCATCGCGGAATCGTGTGAGCACCCACGGCGCCAAAGACTTGCGTAAAGCCCTTCTGGCAAGCCATTTTCAGCC
>NZ_JBYTEM010000044.1:0-33191 GCF_058789735.1 Rhodanobacter sp. FW106-PBR-R2A-1-15
CTGAAAATGGCTTGCCAGAAGGGCTTTACGCAAGTCTTTGGCGCCGTGGGTGCTCACACGATTCCGCGATGAGCCACTTTTTTAGGCCCCCCAAGCAGAAAGAATGGGCACAGCGCGTGGCGCAAGGCCGCGGTAGAACCGCAGGCCATCGTGGACCGCACCATTAATAAAAGTAATCGCGACCGTTGGTGACACATCCCATCAAAATGCCCCGCCCTTGCTCTTTGGCTCTCGCAACCACGCAGCGGTTGCGCGCCGAATGCGGGCCAGGATGGCCCGCTGCTCTACCTGGGGCCCCTCTGCAGCGGCGAGTCGGGGTCGACAGGCCGCGTAGCGCGACGTTGCCAGGGATGGCAACGCCTTTTCGCATGGGCAGGCGACGGCATGGATGCCGGAGTTGAGGCAACGCAGGAGCGGTTGCCCGAACCCGCTCGAAAAGCCCGGCCCCGGCTCACGGACTTGCCGCCCATTCATGAGCGCCAAGCGGAGTGGCTTTTCTTGGGGCCACGTTTCTCTGGCCACACAGAGAAAGGTGGCTCGGCTGCCGTGGGCAGACGAAAGCTTTTCGCTCCGGGGCGACAACAACAAATGCGATTCCGGCCTTCGCCGGAATGACGAGCGAGGGGGCCGGTCTGGCCTTCGCCGGGATGACGAGCGGGGGACTGGGGTGGCCTTCGCCGGAATGACGACCGGGGCCTGGGTCGCCTTCGCCGGAATGGCGACTGAGAGGTCGGTGTGGTCCTCGCAGGGTGGGAGTGCGAGGACCCTGGACCTGATCGTGGAGCGAAGCTTACGAGGCGGTGCCACCTACCGTCATCGAGTCGATCTTCAACGTGGGCTGGCCCACGCCGACCGGCACACTCTGCCCGTCCTTGCCGCACACGCCCACGCCTTCATCCAGCGCCAGATCGTTGCCGATCATCGACACGCGATTGAGCACGTCGGGGCCGCTGCCGATCAATGTGGCGCCCTTCACCGGCCGGGTGATCCTGCCATCCTCGATCAGGTACGCCTCGCTGGCGGAGAAGGTGAACTTGCCGTTGGTGATGTCGACCTGGCCGCCGCCGAAGTTCGGTGCGTACAGGCCCTTCTTCACCGAGCGGATGATCTCGGCCGGGTCGTGCTGGCCGGCGCGCATGTAGGTGTTGGTCATGCGCGGCATCGGCAGCGCGGTGAAGGATTCGCGGCGGCCGTTGCCGGTGGGCGCCATGCCCATCAGGCGGGCGTTCAACTTGTCCTGCATGTAGCTCTTGAGGATGCCGTCCTCGATCAGCGTGGTGCACTCGGTGGGGGTGCCTTCGTCGTCGATGCTGAGTGAGCCGCGGCGGCCGGCCAGGGTGCCGTCGTCGACGATGGTGACGCCCTTCGCCGCCACGCGCTGGCCAATGCGACCGGAGAACGCGGAGCTGCCCTTGCGGTTGAAGTCGCCTTCCAGGCCGTGGCCGATCGCCTCGTGCAGCAGCACGCCGGGCCAGCCGGGGCCGAGCACCACGGTCATCTGGCCGGCGGGTGCATCGACCGAATCCAGGTTCACCAGTGCCTGGCGCACCGCCTCGTCGGCGAAGCGCAGAGCGCGGCCGTTCTCGATCAGCTCGCGGTAGCCGTAGCGGCCACCGCCGCCGGAATAACCCTGCTCGCGGCGACCGTTCGCCTCGGCGATCACCTGCACGTTGATGCGCACCAGCGGACGCACGTCGGCGGCGAGCGTACCGTCGGAGGCCGCGATCAGCACGGTGTCGATGGTGGCGGCCAGGCTGACGATGACCTGTTTGATGCGCGGGTCGCGCGAGCGCGCGTACGCATCCACCTCACGCAGCAGCGCGATCTTGTCGGGGTTGGGCAGGCTCTCGACCGGGTCGATCGCCGGGTACAGCGCGCGCGCACCATGCAGCGCCAGCGGCTGGCCGGCGCCCTGGCCGTCGCGGGCGATCGCGCGCGCGGCCTTCGACGCTTCCAGCAGCTGCGGCAGCACGATCTCGTCGGAATAGGCGAAGCCGGTCTTCTCGCCGGAGATCGCACGCACGCCCACGCCCTGCTCGATCGAGTGGCTGCCGTCCTTGACGATGCCCTCCTCCAGCGTCCACGACTCGCTGCGCGAATGCTGGAAGTACAGGTCGGCGGCGTCGATTGCCGGGCCCATCAGCTGGCCGAACACGCGGTCGAGGTCGCCGGTGGCGAGGCCGCCGGGAGCCAGCAGCTTGCTTTCGGCGAGGGTGATCAGGGAATCCATGCAGAAACCAATGCAATGCGGTGAACCTGTAATGGTGGCATACCGCCCGGTTTCAACGCATGGTATTGCCGCGCACCGCCAAGGCCCGGCAACGGGGCCGGGTCTTCAGGAACTTCAAGTTGGCGAACGGACACGAGCCGCGGGCTCGTCCCGGCGATCAGTTCTGCTTTGGCGGGTTCACCACAATGACGAGGCAGAGGGGGGAGTTGCGCTCGACACCGATGCTCCTGATGTCGGCAAGGTCGAAACGATAGACCGTCGGCTCGTCTCTGCCTCTGGACCCGGAGGCTCCCCGCCCGGATTCGCGGGCCTCACGTCGCCGCGGTGCGGCGGCCTGCTTGCCAGTGGCGGGGGTACTGGCGGCACGTATTTGTTCGCGATTGAGCTTGGTTGCCATGATCATCCTCCTGCTGGATGCCCCGCACTCGAAGGCGGGGCGGGTGGCTCCGTGCCCCGGGACGTGCCCGCCGACGGCGGCGGTGACCACAGGCCCAGGCGACGGAAGGTGTAGTTGCTGGAGATCTGGGTTTCGGCGATGCCGGCGGCGCGCGCGGCCTGCAACCGCTGGCGGGCCGCAGCGGGATCGTCCAGCAAGGCAAAGGTTTCCGCATTGAACAGGGCTACTTCGCCGGGCTGGCCGCCCAGCGCCTCGGCGCGCACGGCCAGCTGGCGAGCTTCGGCCGGGTCGCCCAGAATCGCCCGGTACAGGCCGAGCAAGGCGACAGCCTGGGCGTCATCGGGCTTGGCCCGCAGGTAGCGTTCGGCGCGCGAGGCAGCGGCATCGAACGCCTTGCGTGTGTCGGCAGGGTTCGACGCCGGGTCCGCCCGCAAGGCCTCTCCCAGGTTGCCCCAAGCCCTGAAATCGTCGGGGGTCAGCGTCGTGGCCTGGCGCCGCAGCGCCACCGCGGCGGCATAGTCGCCATGCTGGTACCTGAGCTCGCCGAGGTTGGTCAGCGTGTCCGCCGCCGGACTGATCTCGATGGCGCGCTCCAGCGCCTGCGCCGCGGCCACGTTGTTGCCCGCCCCCATGTAGAGAGCACCCAGCGTGCCCCACCGGTCCGCGTTCTTCGGGTCCAGCTCGACGGCGCGGCGATACGAGGCCACGGCCTGGGGAATCTTGCCGTCGAGGTACTGCTGGTAACCGATCGAGGCATAGATGTAGGCGTCGTCGGGACGCAGTTTCAGCGCCAGCTGGAATTCCGCCAGGGCAAGGTCGCCGTGCCCTTGCGCCGCGTAGACACTGGCCATGCCCACGTGCGCGTACATGGCCTGGTCCGGCGCCTGTACGCTCTTGCGATAGTGCTGCAGCGCGCGTTCGGGATCACCGGCGACGCGGTACAAGTCGCCCAGCGCCTGGTCCACCTCCGGCGCGCCCGGATCCATCTGCTCGGCCTGCTGGCAGGCCGCCTTGGCGTTGTCCAGCGCAGTCGGGCTGCGCTGGCTCTGGAAGCGCCGGGTCTCGGCGTGGCAGATGCCCGCCTGTGCCCTGGCGAACCCGCTGTCCTGCTTCAGGGCCTGGCCGAAGTGCACGATCGCCTGGTCGGCGGCATCCGGCTGATCGGGGTGCCGCAGCAGTTGCATGCCCTGCAGGTAAGTGTCGAAGGCCGCCTCGCTGCGGGTGGCGGCCAGGCGTTTCGATAGCGCGCTATCCTCGCCCGGGATCGCGCCCAACAATGCATGCACCACCTCTTCGGCGATGTCGCTCTGGGTGTCGAAGACGTCGGCAAGCTCGCGGTCGTAGGTGTGGCTCCACAGAGTGAAACCGGTGCCGGTGTCGGTCAGCCGCGCGGTGATGCGCAGGCGCGCGCCTTCGCGGCGCACGCTGGCGCTGAGGATCGAGGCCACGCCCAGCCGGGTACCCAGCGCCCTGGCGTCGGCAACATCCTTGCTGGTGGCAGGCGACACCGAGGCGACCACCTTCAGGCCTTTCACGCCGGCCAGCGCGTCGCGCATTTCCTCGGCCAGCCCTTCGGCGAAATAGTCGTCGCTACGGCTGCCGCTGAGGTTGACGAACGGCAGCACCGCCACCGAAGCCGCGACCGACCCGGGTGGTGGTGCGTGCCGCTGGATCAGCAGCCATGCCGCCAATCCCGCCAGCAAGGCGATGGCGCCCAGTGCCGACCAGCGTCCCAGACTCGCGCGGACAGGTGCGACCGGCTCCTCGACGCTCCACACCGGCAGCGTTGCTTGCGGCGCCACGGGGGCCCGTGCTGGCGCAAGTTCGACGGCTGCCTCGGCCGGTGGCGGCACGACGGCGGCTGGCGTTTCGCCGCCCTCCTCAGACGCCACTGCCACGGCGGCGCCCGTGATGTCCTCCAGTTGCCCGATGAAGCTGTAGCCCAGGGCATGCCGTGTCTGGATGTAGCGCGGCTGCTGGGGATCCTCGTCCAGCGCATGGCGCAGCTGGGCGATGACGCGGGTCAGCACGCCCGGCGTGACGTGGCGGTGGCCCCAGACCCGGTCGAGCAGGTCGTCGCGGCCGATCAGTTCGCCGGGGCGCTGCAGCAGCGCCAGCAGCACTGCGTAGGCTTTCGGCTCCACCGGCTGCGGAACGCCGGCCCGCAACAGGGTGTGCGCGGCCGGATCGACCACGATGTCGCCGAAGCGATAAGGCGCAGCCCCCCCGTTGCGCGCGCCCGATTCCGTCCGCTCCATGGGAAAGCCCTCAGAGCCCGTTCGACGAACAGGTTCTCAGACGATCACACAAACCTCAGCGTTCGCTCATGCAAGCCCAGCCTTTCCATCATGACTCAAAACGCCGTGGGGTGGAGCCTCTCCACCGCGCCGCAACTCGTGGCGCATCAACCCGTCCGGAGGCCACACCATGAACGCCCAGCTTGCCACCCTTGCTCCGCTGCCCGCCGCCCTGCAGTCACCCGCCTGGGCCAGCCTGCACCACCCGACCCGCCGTCGCCACCTGGGCGATTTCCTGATCGGGGCCGAGGCCCTGGCTCATTTCAACCAGTTGCTGGCCCGGCTGCGGCATTTCCCGCTGGACCCTGACCAGTTGGCCACGGCCTCGCGCGAGCTGGCCGGCCAGCCCTCGCCGACCCACCCCGCAAGCATCCAGCAACGGCTGCAGCTGGCTGGCACCGTCGAACAGATGCTCAGCGACGCCACCTGGCAGCCGCTCGGCGAGGTGATCGCCCCGGCCCGTGTGGTGGTGGACTACGTGCACGGCCAACACGCGCTGATCCCTGGCAGCCTGCCGCCGGTCAGGCAACTGGACGACGCCATCCTGGTCGATGCCGCCTGGCCGCATCTGGCCGGCGAGGTGGACAGCTACCTCGACTTTTGCCGCCTGCGTGCGATCGAAGCGGAGTTGCGCGGCTGCGCGGTCGGCCAGTTCCGCTTCGACCGCGCCGACTGGCTGCAGGCCCGCCGCGCGGAAGCCGGGCTGATCGCCCATGGCCGCCGGGTCGGCGAGAGCAGTTACCTGCCAACCCCGGCCGTCCGCAGCTTCCGCGTGTACTGAACTGCCATGCGCCCGCGCCATGTGCCACGCGACACCAGCGGCCAGGCGGACGCGCGGGACGTCGTCTTTACGGCGACGAGGTCGCGGTGGCTGGATGCGCTTCGGGCAACGGTGCGACCACCGTCGGCGCCGGCTTGGCGCCGGGCAACAGCGGCGGCGTGGCCGGCGCCGGGGCCGTGCTGCCGCGCTTCTCGACCAGGATGATCACCGGGTTGTCCCAGCTGCCGGTGATGCGGTAGCGCGCGCTGGCGGCCTGGTTGAGGCCGCGGCCGAGGATGCCCTGCACGGCGAAGCCGGCCGCCGCGCCGACCGGGCCGCCGACCACCGCGCCGACCAGCGGCAGGCTGTTGCCGACGCGCGGCACCACCACCATCTGCTGGTCGTAGTCGCGCGCGCGCAGGCCGGTGCGGCCGTTGACGCTGATGCTGGCGGCCGGGCCGATGATCGACAGGTTGTCGGTGACGGCGTTGCCGTTGGCCAGCCTGAAGTCACCGCTGATCGAGTCGAACGCCAGGCCCTTGCCGAACACGTCGCCGAAATCCAGGGTGAGCCGGCGCGGCAGCTCGGTCAGCGAGACCAGCCCGAGCAGTCGCCCCACGCCGGGTGACGCCGCCTCGGGGATGCGGCCGTCGTTGACCTGGATGCTGAGGGTGCCGTCCATGGTGGCCAGCGACAACCCGCTGGGCGCGCCGGGCCAGCTGGCGTCGAGCTGGTCGCGCGTCTTGCCGCCGTTGACCAGCCCGTCGAAACCGAGCGCGCCGAGCATCGCGCCGAGATCCTCGGCGGCGAAGCTGATCTTCATCTGCGTGCGGCTGTTGCTGGCGTTGCCGTTCCAGTCGCCGCTGCCGGTGATCTGCACGCGGCTGGACAGCGCGCGCAACTGCTCGATGTGCATGCCTTCGGCGGTCGGCCAGGTTTCCAGGCGCGCCTCGCCGAGCCTGGCGTCGCCCATGCGCAGGTCGCCCACCCACCCGTGGAACGGCGGCAGCGCGGCCGGGTTGATCCCGGTGTTGGCCGGGTCGGAAGCCGGCAGCGGCGGTGTCGCAGCGGCCGGCGGCGCGGCGCCGGCAACGGATTGGGGTGGATGGCTGGCGGCTTCGGTGCCGGGGTCCTTCGGCCAGTACAGCCGCTTCAGCCGCGCGGTGACGCCGCGCTTGTCCAGCTCCCTGGTCGGCACGCTGTAGTTGCCGAGCATCGCCGGGCCGTCCACGTCCACGCTGAGCTGGTCCGGCTGCGGCGTGGCGTGCAGTTTCAGCGCCCCCAGATCGCGGCCGAACCACTCGGCCCGGTCGGTGCTGACGTCGAGGCTCTCCAGCCCCGGCCCGCCGCCGCTGCCGGTCGCCACGTACTGCACCCAGCCGGTGACGTCGAGCCGGCCGGCATGGCCGCGGATGCGCAGGTCGCGCGGCGGCAGCTCGGTGGGCATCTGGTTGCCGAACGCGAGGCTGCCGGCCAGCGGGCGCTGCCCGTCGGCCAGGCGCAGGTAGCCGCGCATGGCCTCGCCCAGGCCGAGGCGCAGCTCGCTGCCTTCGATCGGCAGGCTCATCGACAGGTGCAGCGGCAGGCGGGCCTCGGCCGGCTTGTGCAGCGGCGCGGGCAGCTCCAGCGCGATACCGTCCAGCGCCGAGTCGACACTGAGGGTTTGCGCCAGTGCATCGCGGCCCGGCACGTGCGCAATGGCGAAGCCGACGTCGAACGTGCTGCGGCCGTTACCCAGCTTGCCGATCCAGTTCAGCGACGGGTAATCCTGCACCAGTTCAGCCAGCCGGTAGCTGCCGCGCAACTGCGCCGACAGCACGGTAGCCGGGTCGCTGTTGGCTCCGGCAACCGCCAGCTGCAGGGTCGACGGCTGGCCGCGGAAGCCGGCATCCAGCGGGCCGGCGCGCATGCCGTGCAGGTCGAAACTGAGCGGGCCATTGAGCTTGTCCAGCTGGAGTTTCCATTCCGGCGCGCTGAGGTCGGCGTCCTTCAGCCGCGCCACGCCGTCCAGCCGCGGCTCGCCGAGGCCCTCGCGCAGCGGCAGCGCCAGATGGAAGCCGAACGTGCCGCTGCCGCCCAGCTTCAGCTTGGCCAGGGTGTCGGCTTCGCGATTGCCGATCGGGCTCCTGCGCACGAACTCCATCAGACTGGCGCCGCTGCCATTGCCCTGCACGTTGAGGTCGAGCAGAGCCTCGCCGAAGTCCGGAATCAGCGCGACCGCACGCTCCGCCTTCACGCCCAGCGCGTGGCCGTCGTCGGCTTCCACCAGCATGCCGTTGTCGATGAAGTTGGCCACCGCGCTGACGCCTTCGGCGCGCGGCCAGCTCTTGCCGTAGTCGAGGGTGAGGTCGCTGATCACCGCGCGGGCCTCGAAGCGGCCCTCGTTGTGCCGGAACGGCCAATCGTGCAGGTCGCCGCGCAACAGCACGTCGGCCTGGTCGAGGCGACCGGCCACCAGGGCGCGGTCGAGCCAGGCGACGGTGCCGGGCGACATCGAGTCGATCGGCCAGAACAGCTTGGCGGCAGCCACGTCGGCATGCGCCAGCTTCGCGTACAGCTCCATGAACGGGGCGCCGCCCTGCGCCGGCAGCACCAGTTCGCCGCGGGCCTGGCCGGCATAGCCGGCGCCGGTGAAATCCAGCGCGTCGACGCCGATATGCCAGTCGCCGTCCTGCGGCCAGAACGCCAGCGTGCCGGCCAGGTTCAACAGCACGAACGGCTGGCGGAAGGTGTGCGGGAAGGCCAGCGTGGTGGCTTGGGCGGGCAGCTCCAGCGACAGCGCTTCGGCGTCGCCGCGCAGCTTGCCACGCAGGCTGCTCACCCCCGGCAGCTTGCCGACCGGATCGATGCCCAGGCTGCTGAACGTCAGCTCGACCGAACGCAGGCCCTGCGCCTGGTTCCAGTGCAGCGCGAGCTGGTCCAGCACGCCGCGCGGGTGGCCGCTGCCCAGCCACTGCGCCAGCGCTGGCGACAGCGCCGGCTTCAGCGCCAGCCACGGCAGCAGCGGCGCCAGCTGCAGCTTGCGCGCAGCGAGGTCCGCGCTGGCGTTGTCGCTGCCGGGCTGATGCAGGTTCAGCGCCAGCGCGCTGCCGTCGTCGCCGGCCCAACGCACGTCGTAGCCATCGTCGACGCGACTCACGCCGGCCAGCCCGTGCAGCGAGGCCACGCTGGCCTTGCCGCCGGCGGGCGCGGTCACCGCCAGCGTGTCCAGGTCGAAGCGGGTCAGGCTGCGGCTGAGCTGGCCGTTGCGCCAGTCGAGCCAGGCGCGCAACTGGCCACGCCCGTGCTCGATCGTGTAGCCGCCCAGGTCGACGCCCTCCAGCAGCGGATTCAGGTCGGCACCGTCCACGCTGACCCACACCTGGCCCGCACTGCCGTCGTCGCGGAAGCGACCGGTCGTGCGCAGCGCGGCGTTCACCCCGTCGCGCCGCAGCACGCCGCCGAAGCGGATCTGGCTACCCTGGTGGCTCAGCCGCAGCTGTTTCGACAGCAGCGTGTAGTGCTCGCCCAGGGTGGCGTCGGTGACCACCACGCGCAGATCCTCCAGCCACAGATCGGCCGACAGTCGGCCCGCCGACAGCGGCTGCCGTGCGCTGCCGCCGGCCATGCCGATGCCGTTGACGTGCCAGCCGCTGGCATCGCGCAGCAGGTCCAGTTGCAGGCCACGCACGTGCAGGTTGAGCAGGTGCCGCGACGGCAGCAGCCAGCCGCCGAAATCGAACTGCAGCTTGGCCTCGGGCAGCTGCAACGCAGTACCGCTCTCGCCGGCGGCCGCGCCGACGCTCACCCCGTGCATCACGAACACCGGGCCGGAGCCGGTCCAGCGCCCTTCCATCGAGACGAAGCTGACCGGCCGCTGCAGCCGCGCGCCGAGCTGCGCGGCGACCCAGTCCGGGTGCCGCGCCAGCAGCGGCAGCAGCAGTTGGGCCAGCGCCGCCGTCACGGCAAGCAGGATCACCAGCACCCCGGCGACCCAGCCTGACGCGCGGACAAAACGGTGCAGCCGGCGCTGCCACAACGCATTCACGCGCGACGGCCCCACACCGATGGGCAGTCGCCGGATCTACAGCAAGACGACATCGAACTGTTCCTGCGAATAATGCTCTTCGGCCTGGAAGCGTATGCTCTTGGAGATGAACTCTTCCAGTTCGGCCACCGCGCCGGATTCCTCTTCCAGGATGCGGTTGACCACCGCCGGGTTGGCCATCACCAGCAGCTTCCGCGCGTTGAACTGGCGCACCGCCCGGGTGATCTCGCGGAAGATCTCGTAGGTCACCGTCTCGGCGGTCTTCTGCACGCCGCGGCCGTTGCAGGCCGGGCACGGTTCACACAGCTGGCGGGCCAGGCTCTCGGTGGTGCGCTTGCGGGTCATCTCGACCAGGCCCAGCGCCGACATCGGGTACACCGTGGTCTTGGCGTGGTCGCGCGCCAGCCCCTTGCTGAGCATGCGCAGCACCTGCCGCTTGTGCTCCTCGTCGCTCATGTCGATGAAGTCGATGATGACGATGCCGCCCAGGTTGCGCAGGCGCAGCTGGCGCGCCGCCGCCTGCGCGGCCTCCAGGTTGGTGCGGTAGACCGTCTCCTCCAGGTTGCGCGAGCCGAGGTAGGCGCCGGTGTTGACGTCGATGGTGGTCATCGCCTCGGTCTGGTCGACGATCAGGTAGCCGCCGGACTTCAGCGGCACTTCCTTCTTCAGCGCGCGCTGCATCTCGTCCTCGACGCCGTACAGGTCGAAGATCGGCCGCTCGCCGTCGTAATGCTCGATGCGGTCGTCCAGGTTCGGCATGAACTTGTGCACGAAATGGGTCACCTTATCGAAGGTGTCGCGCGAATCCACCCGCACCTTCTCGATGTCCTCGTTGAGCATGTCGCGCAGGCTGCGCAGCGGCAGCGACAGCTCCTCGTACACGCGCTCGCCGACCTTCGCCTTCGCGATGTTCTCCTGCACCACCCGCCACACCTTGCCGAGATAGGTCACGTCGAACGCCAGCGACTCCGCACTCTGGCCCTCGGCATTAGTGCGCACGATGTAGCCCAGCCGGCTGTTGCCGGATGCGTCGTCGCCGATCAGCGGGGTCAGCACCTCGCGCAGGCGCTGGCGCTCGGCCTCGTCCTCGATCCGCGCGGAGATGCCCAGGGTGCGCGCGTACGGCAGCAGCACCAGGTAGCGCGAGGGGATGGACAGGTGCGCCGACAGCCGCGCACCCTTGGTGCTGATCGGGTCCTTCACCACCTGCACCACGATCTCCTGGCCTTCGTGCACCAGCTCGCTGATCGACGGCAGGTGGCCGTTGCCGTTCGTTTCGGCGCCCTCGGCCGGCGCCGGACGCACAATGTCCGAGGCATGCAGGAACGCCGCGCGCTCCAGCCCGATCTCCACGAACACCGCCTGCATGCCCGGCATCACCCGCTGCACGCGGCCCTTGTAGATGTTGCCCACGTAGCCGCGCCGCGACGCCCGCTCGACGTGCACCTCCTGCAGCATGCCGTTCTCGACCACCCCGACCCGCGTCTCGCGCGGGGTCACGTTGATCAGGATTTCTTCGCTCACCGCGTACTCCCCCGGGACAGGTGATCTTTATAGCGGTGCGGCCACGGACTGTCGATGAACGGCGACATGGAATCCACACGCCAGCGCCGGATGACGCAAAATGGGCACCGGCGCGCGACACGGCTCGCCGCCCCACGAACCATCCCGGAACCGAACGCATGACGACACCCACGCCGACGCCCACCCTGCTGGCCTGGAGTGGCGGCAAGGACTGCCTGCTGGCCCTGCAGCGGCTGCTGGCCGATCCGCAGTGGCAGGTGGTCGGCCTGCTTACCACGGTCAACCGCAACTACCAGCGCGTGGCCATGCACGGCACCCCGCGCGCGGTGCTGCAGGCGCAGGCCGCCGCGCTGGGCCTGCCGCTGCTGGAGGTGATGCTGGACTGGCCGGGCAGCAACGAGGCCTACGAGGCGGCCCATGCGCAGGCGCTGGTCGAGGCGCGCAGGCGCTGGCCGGGCATTCGCCACTGCGCGTTCGGCGACCTGTTCCTGGAGGACGTGCGCGACTACCGTGTGCGCCAGCTCGGCCGCGAGAACTGGCGCGCGGTGTTCCCGCTGTGGGGCGAGGACACCGCCGCACTGGCGCGGCGCTTCGTCGGCGAAGGCCACCGCGCAGTGCTGTGCTGCGTGGACACCCAGCAGCTGGGCGCGGAGTTCTGCGGCCGCCACTACGACGCCGCCCTGCTCGATACGCTGCCGGTCGGCGTCGACCCCTGCGGCGAGCGCGGCGAGTTCCACACGCTGAGTTACGCCGGACCGCTGTTCCGCCGACCGCTGGCGCTGCGCCGCGGCGAATCGGTGCTGCGCGACGGGCGCTTCCAGTTCACCGATTTCCTGCTGGACGACAGCCGGCTCGACAGCGATGCCGCGGCGGACTGAGCGCCACGTCCTGCCCGACCTGCTGCAACCCGGGCTGGCACTGGTGTTCTGCGGCACCGCCGCGGGCAGGCGCTCGGCCGCCGAGCGTGCCTACTACGCGCATCCCGGCAATTTGTTCTGGCGCGCTCTGCACGCATCCGGCCTCACGCCACGCCTGCTCGTGCCGGCGGAGTTTCCGCTGTTGCCGCAGTTCGGCATCGGCCTCACCGACCTGGCCAAACGCCACAGCGGCAACGACGACGAGCTGCCGCCCGATGCGTTCGATGCGCCCGCCCTGTTCGCCCGGATCGAACGCCACGCTCCGCGCCTGCTCGCCTTCACCAGCAAGAACGCGGCACGCAGCGCACTCGGCCATGCCGTCGGCTACGGCCTGCAGGACGAAACCCTCGGCAGCACGCGGCTGTTCGTGCTGCCCTCGCCGTCCGGGCAGGCGCGCGGGCATTGGGACCTGGCGCCATGGCTGGCACTGGCTGAGCTGTTCCACGCTGCCCGGGCGGGCATGTAGGAGCGCGCTTGCGCGCGATGCTCTTGCCCTTATCGCCTTCAAAACGAAAAGCTGTAGAGGCAAGAGCAACAGCATCGCGCACGACCGAAGGAAGTCCCTCGCGGACAAGGTGCGCTCCTGCACGTGAAGGCCTGAGTCAGTCGATCGGCGTGTGCCGGTACTTGCTGACCGCTTCGGCGCGCACGATCGAGGCCTTGTTCGACCAGGTGCGGCGGATGTAGGTGACCACCGCCGCCACCTCGCCATCGCTCAGCTGCTGCGCGAACGGCGGCATCGAGTACGGCCGCTGGTTTGCCGCGGTGACCGGCGCGAAGCCGCCGAGCAGGACCATGCGGGTGGCGTTGATGCCGCTCGGCTCGGTCACCGAGGAGTTGCCATTCAGCGGCGGATAGACCCCGGCCACGCCTTCGCCGCGCTTGCCGTGGCAGTCGGCGCAGTGCTTTGCGTAAACCTTCTCGCCCTGGGTGGAGAGCGTCCTGGCGTCGAACGGCGGGCCCGGCTCCGCCACCGGCGCCCGCGGTGGCAATGACTGCAGGTAGCTGGCGATCGCGCGCAGGTCGGCATCGCTGATGTGCTGGGTGCTGCCCGATACCACCGCAGCCATCGGCCCGAAGGCGACGCCCTTCGCTGACTGGCCGGTCTTCAGCAGGTCCACGATGTCCTGCGCGCTCCAGCCTTCCAGACCGCCGTTCTTGCGGGTGCTCAGGTCGGGCGCGTACCAGTTCTGCATCGGAATCTGGCCACCGGTGAGGTGCACGTCCTGCGGCGTGCCGCCGAGCGTGTCGCGCGCGGCATGGCATTCGTTGCAATGGCCCAGCCCCTGCACCAGGTAGGCGCCGCGGTTCCACGCGGCCGACTGCGCCGGGTCGGGCTTGAACTCGCCTTCGCGGAAGTACAGCGCGCGCCAGGCCTTCAGGCTGTTGCGCACGCTGTACGGGAACGCCAGCGTGGGCGCCACCGCCGGCTGGTGCACCGGTGCCAGCGACTGCAGATAAGCGAAGATCGCCAGCGCATCGTCATGGCTGACCTTGGTGTAGGAGGTATAGGAGAACGCGGGATACAGCAACTCGCCGTGGCGGCCCTTGCCGCTGTGCAGCGCCTGCCAGAAATCCTCGAAGCTCCAGTCGCCCAGGCCGGTCGCGCGATCGGGCGTGATGTTCGGTACCGGGATATTGCCGAACGGCGTGGCCAGCGCGCGACCGCCGGCGTAGCGCGCACCGCCCTGGGCAGTGTGGCAGTCGGCGCAGTCGCCGACCGTGGCGAGGTATTCGCCCTTCGCGATCAGCGCCGGATCGCGCAGGCTGGCCGCCGCAACCTTGCTCGCGGCCGGCGGGGTCGGCTGGCTGCCGCTGCCGGCGAACAGCATCCAGGCCAGTGCCAGCACGCCCAGCAGCACGATGGATGGCAGCAGCCAGCGCAACCACTTCATGACGGGTCTCCCGTCGCGCCCAGCACGCCACAGCTCAGCGGCGGCTTCACCGAACCGGCCGGCTGCGGGTGCGTGTCGGCCGGCAGCTCGCGGCTGGCCAGCGCGGCGGCCACCGCGGTGATGTCCGACTCAGCCAGCCGGCTTGCCACCTCGGCCATGCAGTCCGGTGCCACGGTGGCGCGGGTGTGCGTGCGCCACGAACCCAGCTGTGCGCTGAGGTAGTCGTACGGCAGGCCGACCAGGCCCGGCGTGGACGGCTCCACCCCGGTCAGCTGGCTGCCGTGGCAGCTGCTGCAGGCGGGAATCCGGCGGGCCGGATCGCCCTTGCCGATCAGTTCCTCGCCGCGCTCGAGCGTGGCAGCGGACACCGGCGGCAGCGGCGAGCGGCTGTACGGCACCTGCTGCGCCGCGAAATACTCGGCAATCTCGCGCATGTACGCGGGCGGCAACTGGCGCACGGTGTATTCCATCGGCGCGTACTTGCGCAGGCCGTTCTGGAAATCCTGCAGCTGGCGCGCAAGGTAGCCCGCGGGCTTGCCGGCGAGGCGCGGGAAATAGCCGCTGCCGGGGCGACCTTCGCCATGCACGCCGTGGCAGGTGGTGCAGGCGGCGATGCGCTGCTGCAAGGTATCGGGAATCGGCGGCGTCTCGGCCGTGTCGGCGGAACGGGCAGGAGCGCCAAAGCACAGGATGACCGCCAGCAGGGCCACGGTGGCGAGGAGCTTGGCTGAAGAGGAACGGGCATTCGTCGTCATCCGGGGATTGTACTCTGGCAACTCCGCGCCCCGTCCGGCGCCGCGCTGAGCTTGGCCCGCGCGACCGCATGCCGTACTCGCTACCGGGGTCATAGTGAAACATCCAGCCGTCCATCTCGTCGCCTTGGCCGCCATGCTGCTCGCCGGTCCGGCAGCGGCTGCCGAGACTGCCCCGCCGGAGATCACCTGCGCCTCGGTCGCACAGCTGCAGCAGCGCATGGATGCCGGCACGCTGGGCAGCCGGGGGCTGGCCAAGCGTTGCTCGAGCGCATCCGGCAGCTCGACCAATCCGGCCCGAGCCTGCATGCGGTGAGCTCGACCAATCCCGACGCGCTGCAGCTGGCCGGCGAACTCGATGCAAAACGCACGAAGGCCCGCAGCCCGCTGCACGGCATCCCGGTGCTGTTGAAGGACAACTTCGATGCCGGCGACCGCATGCTGACCACCGCCGGCTCGCTGGCGTCACCGACGCGCCGGCGCCGCGCGACGCCGGCCTGGTCGAGCGGCTGCGCAAGGTCGGCGCGCTGATCCTTGGCAAGACCAACCTGAGCGAATGGGCCAACTTCCGCTCCAACCATGCCAGCAGCGGCTGGAGCGGACGCGGCGGACAGACCAAGAACCCCTACGTGCTCGACCGCAACCCCTGCGGTTCCAGCGCCAGCTCGCCGGCGCCGAGCCGAACGCCAACCGCGTGCTCGACGAGTCCATCGTGCTGATGAAGGCGCAGGGCGCAATCATCGTCGACCCGGTCACGCTGCCGCACCTGGCCGAGCTCGGCAAGCCGGAGCTCGCCGTGCTGCTGTACGACTTCAAGCACGACATCAACGTCTACCTGGCCGGTCGCCGCGGCCTGAGAGTGAAGACGCTGGCCGACCTGATCGCGTTCAACCAGGCGCATGCCGCCACCGAGATGCGCTGGTTCGGCCAGGAACTGTTCGAGCAGGCCGAACAGAAGGGGCCGCTCAGCGACAAGACATACACCGATGCGCTGGCCGAGGCGAAGCGTTTGGCCGGGCCGGAAGGCATCGACGCCGCGCTGAAGACGCAACACCTGGACGCGCTGCTGGCGCCGTCGTGGGGCCCGGCCTTCATGACCGATCCAGTGCTCGGCGACCACATCGTCAGCGGCGACCCCACCGTGGGCGGCGCCTCGCAGCCGGCGGCGGTGGCCGGCTATCCCTCGATCACCGTGCCGGCCGGGTTTGCACACGGCCTGCCGGTCGGCATCGTGCTGTTCGGCACGAAGTGGAGCGAGCCCACGCTGATCGCGATCGCCTACGGCTTCGAGCAGCATGCGAAAGCCTGGCAGCCGCCGCAGTTCCTCGACACCGTGGGTGGCAAGCCGGCAACCTCCATGCGCTGAGCATGTCGCGATAAAAAGGCGGCCGGTGGCCACCTTTCCCGAACGCACTGCTGGCGCGTCAACCCTGCCCGTTGACCGATTTGCGCACGATCAGCATCGCCAGCTCCAGCGATTGCTCGTAGTTCAAGCGCGGATCGACCATCGACTTGTAGGCGCGGTCGAGGTCGCTCTCGGACAGGTCGCGGGCGCCGCCCATGCACTCGGTGACGTCCTCGCCGGTCAGCTCCAGATGCACGCCGCCGAGCCGGGTGCCGGCTGCCGCGTGGATGTCGAACGCCTGGTCGAGCTCACCGCGGATATTGTCGAAGCGGCGGGTCTTGTGGCCGTTCGAGGTGCTCTCGGTGTTGCCGTGCATCGGGTCGGCCACCCACAGCACGCGCCGGCCCTCGCGCTTCACCGCGGCCAGCAGCGGCGGCAGCGCGGCGGCGATCTTCGCGTTGCCCATGCGGTGGATCAGGGTCAGCCGGCCGGGCTCGTCGTCCGGGTTCAAGGCGTCGATCAGCGGCAGCAGTTGCTCCGCCGTCACCGAAGGGCCGACCTTCACCGCCACCGGGTTGCGGATGCCGCGGAAATACTCCACGTGCGCGCCGTCCAGCGCGGCGGTGCGCATGCCGATCCACGGAAAGTGGGTGGACAGGTTGAACCAGCCGGGGTGGCGCGGCACCTGGCGGGTCAGCGCCTGCTCGTAACGCAGCAGCAGCGCCTCGTGCGAGGTGAAGAAATCCACCTTGGAGAAGCCGGCGATCGAGCCGGCCAGGGTTTCCATGAAGCGCAGCGAGTCGCCGATGGCGGTTACCATCTGGCGGTATTCGGCAGCCAGCGGCGAATGCTCGACCCAGGCCAGATCCCAGTATTCCGGGTGATGCAGGTCGGCGAAACCACCGTCGATCAGCGCACGCACGAAGTTCATGGTCAGCGCCGAGCGCGCATGCGCCTGGATCAGCCGCTGCGGATCGGGCCGGCGTGCAGCGGTGGTGAACTCTGGGCTGTTGACCACGTCGCCGCGGAAGCTCGGCAGGGTCACGCCATCGCGCGTCTCGGTGTCGGCCGAACGCGGCTTGGCATACTGCCCCGCGAAACGGCCCACCCGCAGCACCGGCTTCTTCAGGCCGTGCACCAGCACCAGGCTCATCTGCAGCAGCACCTTCAGCCGGTTCGAGATCACCGGACTGGTGCAGTCGGCGAAGCTCTCGGCACAGTCGCCGCCCTGCAACAGGAAACGCCTGCCCTCCTGCGCCTCGGCCAGCGCCTGCTTCAGCGCCAGCACCTCCCACGAGGTCACCAGTGGCGGCAACTGGGCCAGTTGCGCGCCGGCGGCAGCCAGTTCCGCTGCATCGTCGTAATGCGGCTGCTGCAGCGCCACGCGCTGCTGCCACGAATCGGGGGCCCAGCCGGCGGCGGGGTGAAAATCGGATACAGGGGGATTCATCGCGCGACCCTGGATGGCAACGGGAGCCCTCATCTTGCGGCCAGCCGGCGCCGCGCCGCCACGACCGCCAGCACGGCCAGCGCGACGTACCAGAGCAGGGTCCAGGCCGGCATCGGCAGGCCGAGAACCGGTTCGACCTTGGCGCACTCGCCTGAACCGGTGAAGACCAGCTTCAACATCTTCGAGAAGGGGAACGCATCCAGCAGGTAGCCGAGGCCGGGACCGCAGGAGGGCACCTGGTCGGCCGGCAGGCTTTGCAGCCACAGATGGCGACCGGCGGTGACGATGCCGCCGACCGCACCAACCAGCACCAACCCCGCATAGGCCCAGCGGCCGTTGCCGCGCGGTGCGTGCAGGGCGCCCAGCAGGAAGAACAGAGCCATGACCAGGAACGCGATGCGCTGGAAGATGCACAGCGGGCATGGCGTGAGGCCCAGCCCGTATTCGGCGTACAGCGCAAAGCCGAGCAGAGCCGCGCAGATCAGGAAGCCGACGAGGAAACTGACGCGGTACGACCAGCGAAGTGGATTCATGGCGGATTGTTGCGTTGCGGAACCCGAGACATTACCGCTTCCCGGGGATGCTGTCAGCAGGCGCGAGGCACCTGGCGAAAATTTGCGGATCGGCAAGGCCCATATACGCGAAAACCCGGCGGATCGCCCCGCCGGGTTTCGTGTCTGGATGTCGGCATGTCGCGTCCGACGACCGTCTTACTCGACCTCAACCGCCTCGCCCTGCGGGCGACCGACCAGCTCGACGTACGCCATCGGCGCGTTGTCACCGTCGCGGAAACCGCACTTCAGGATGCGCAGGTAGCCGCCAGGGCGTTCCTTGTAGCGCGGACCCAGCTCGACGAACAGCTTGCCCACCGCCTCCTTGTCGCGCAGGCGCGAGAAGGCCAGGCGGCGATTGGCCACGCCGTCGGTCTTGGCCAGCGTGATCAGCGGCTCGGCCACGCGGCGAAGTTCCTTCGCCTTCGGTAGGGTGGTGCGGATCAGCTCGTGCTTGAACAGCGACGAAGCCATGTTCTTGAACATCGCCTCGCGGTGACTGCTGGTCCGGTTGAACTTGCGTCCGGATTTCATGTGGCGCATGACGAAACTCTCTCTGGTCTGTTGTTATGAAAAGCCGGCGCTTGTGTCCGGTTTTCCGCGGTTGCCCGCTGTTCCAAGCCCTTTCAAAACGGGCTCTCGTGAGACGTGCGGCCATGGATGGCCGTCTGATGCTTCGGCGGCCAAGGGACCGCTTGAAAGGCCAATCCGGCCTTCCGTCGGGCAGTCAAGGCGACTGCTCCAAATTCGCAGCCCGGGGCTGCGAGCCCGGCGGAACGGCCAGATGGCGTCCGCCAGTTCGTGACTGCGACGACGATCGGAAGATCGCCGCCGCAACAACATCAACCCAGCTGCATGCCGTGCGACAAGCCCGGCGGCGGCCAGTTCTCGAGCTTCATGCCCAGCGCGAGGCCACGACCGCCCAGCACGTCTTTGATCTCAGTCAGCGACTTCTTGCCCAGGTTCGGCGTCTTCAGCAGCTCGACCTCAGTCTTCTGCACCAGGTCGCCGATGTAGTAGATGCTCTCGGCCTTCAGGCAGTTCGCCGAACGCACGGTGAGCTCCAGATCGTCGATCGGACGCAGCAACAGCGGATCGAAACCGCTCTTTTCCGCCTTGTCGGTGGCGCTCTCGCGACGCGAGAAGTCGCCGAACACCGACAGCTGGTCGTTGATGATCTCGGCGGCCTTGCGCACCGCGTCCTCGGCACCGATGGTACCGTTGGTCTCGATGTCCAGCACCAGCTTGTCGAGGTTGGTGCGCTGCTCGACGCGGGCGGCGTCCACTTCGTAGGCCACGCGCAGCACCGGCGCGAACGACGCGTCCAGCTGCAGGCGACCGATCGGACGTGCCTCGTCATCCGGATGCTGACGCGTGCTGGCCGGCTGGTAGCCGACGCCGCGACGCACCTTCAGGCGCATGTTGAGGGCGATGTCCTTGGTCAGGTGGCAGATCACGTGCTCGGGATTGATGATCTCCACCGAGTGGTCGACGACGATGTCGCCGGCCGTGACCACGCCCTTGCCCTTCTTGGACAGGGTCAGGGTGACCTCGTCGCCGCTGTGCTGACGGATCGCCACGTCCTTGAGGTTCAGCAGGACTTCGATCACGTCCTCCTGCAGGCCTTCCAGGGTGGTGTACTCGTGCAGCACGCCATCGATTTCCACCTCGACGATGGCGCTGCCGGGGATCGAGGAGAGCAGCACGCGACGCAGCGCGTTGCCCAGGGTGTGGCCAAAGCCACGCTCGAGCGGCTCGACCACCACCTTGGCACGGTTGGCCCCGAGCTGTTCGACGCTGAGGCCACGCGGCCGCAGCACGCTAGTTGACGAAACTGCCATGCAGAGCTCCGGTAAAATTACTTCGAGTAAAGCTCGACGATCAGGGCTTCATTGATGTCGGTCGGCAGATCGCCACGATCCGGCACCGACTTGAACGTACCTTCGAACTTCTTGCTGTCGACTTCGACCCAACCCGGACGCAGGTCCATGGTGTCGAACACGGTCGCCGCTTCCTGCACGCGCAGCTGGCTGCGGGCGCGCTCGGTCAGCGCGATCGCGTCACCCGGACGTACCTGGTATGAAGGGATATTCACCTTCTTGCCGTTCACCAGGATCGCCTTGTGGGCAACCAGCTGGCGGGCCTGGGCGCGGGTGACCGCGAAGCCCATGCGGTAGACGACGTTGTCCAGGCGGCTCTCGAGCAGGCGCAGCAGGTTTTCGCCGGTGTTGCCCTTGAGGGTGGTCGCCTTGGTGTAGTAGTTGCCGAACTGGCGCTCGAGCACACCGTAGATGCGCTTGACCTTCTGTTTTTCACGCAGCTGCACGGCGTAGTCGGACATGCGCATGCGCTTGTTCGCGCCATGCTGACCGGGCTTGTTTTCCAGCTTGCACTTGGAATCCAGCGCACGCGCCGGACTCTTCAGGCTGAGATCTGCACCCTCACGACGGGCGAGTTTGCAGGTAGCTCCACGATAACGTGCCATGGGTAATCTCTTTTTAAATAGTCCGGCCAAGGAAGGCCGGTTCTTGATTCTTGCGATCAAGGATGATCGCAAGAATCACACTCGACGCTTCTTGGGGGGACGGCAGCCGTTGTGCGGAATCGGCGTGACATCGATGATGTTGAGCACCTTGTAGCCCAACGCGTTCAGCGAACGCACCGCCGACTCGCGACCCGGGCCAGGGCCCTTGATGCGCACTTCGACCGTCTTCACGCCGTAGTCGCCGGCGGCACGACCGGCCTTTTCGGCGGCGACCTGGGCGGCGAACGGGGTCGACTTGCGCGAACCGCGGAAACCCGCGCCGCCGGCGGTCGCCCACGACAGGGCATTGCCCTGGCGATCGGTGATGGTGACGATGGTGTTGTTGAAGGAGGCCTGCACGTGGGCCACGGCATCCGTGACAACGCGCTTGATCTTCTTCTTGGTCTTGACAGGCTTGGCCATGTTCGGAATCCGTTACTTACTTCTTGATGGCGCGACGCGGGCCCTTGCGGGTGCGTGCGTTGGTACGCGTGCGCTGGCCGCGCACCGGCAGGCCGCGACGATGACGCAGGCCGCGATAGCAGCCCAGGTCCATCAGGCGCTTGATGGCCATGCCCACTTCGCGGCGCAGATCGCCCTCGACGGTGTATTTGGCGATTTCGTGGCGAAGCTTCTCCACCTCGCCCTCACTCAGGGACTTGATCTGGGTGGTGGGAACCACGCCAGCGTCCACGCAGACCTTCTTGGCCCGGCTGCGGCCGATGCCGTAAATGCTCTGCAGACCGACCCAGACGTGTTTCTGGACCGGCAAATTGACACCCGCGATGCGCGCCATGATGTACTTTCTCCGATGCGTTTCTTGCGCGGTAAACGCGCAATTTTAACCCGAATTTCCCTGACTGGAAAGCCCTACGGCACCCGCGAGCGCCGCCAGCCTCCGACTTCGACCCACTCCGTTCGCCCCAGCAGCCACTAGTTGCGGCGGAGATTGGCCTTCTTGAGCAAGCTTTCGTACTGGTGACTGACCAGATGCGCCTGCACCTGGGCCGTGAAATCCATCACCACCACCACCACGATCAGCAGCGACGTGCCACCGAAATAGAACGGTACGTGCCAGGCGCTCTGCATGAACGACGGCACCAGGCAGACCAGCACCAGGTACAGCGCACCGACACCGGTCAGACGCGTCATGACCGCGTCGATGTAGCTGGCCGTGGCCTTGCCCGGACGGATACCCGGGATCAGCGCGCCCGACCGCTTGAGATTGTCGGCGGTCTCGTCCGCGTTGAACACGATCGCCGTGTAGAAGAATGCAAAGCCGATCACCAGCACCGAAAAAACGGTTTCGTACAGCGGATTGCCGGGGCTCAGCGCCTGCGTCAGATCCTGCAGCCAGCGCGTCTGCTGGCCGGTGGTGAACCAGCTCACCGCGGTCGCCGGGAACATCAGCAGACTCGAGGCGAAGATCGGCGGGATCACGCCCGACATGTTGATCTTCAGCGGCAGGTTCGAGCTCTGGTTCATGTAGGCCTTCTGCCCACCGGAGCGCCGCGCGTAGTTCACTGTGATGCGCCGCTGGGCGCGCTCCATGAACACCACGAACGCGGTCACCGCCAAGGCCAGCGCAAACACCATCAGCAGCTTGATCAGCGACAGCTCGCCATTGCCGGCCATGCCCAGGGTATGCACCACCGCCCCCGGCAGGCCGGCGACGATGCCGGCGAAGATCAGCAGCGAGATGCCGTTGCCGATACCGCGTTCGGTCATCTGCTCGCCCAGCCACATCAGGAACATGGTGCCGGCGGTGAGCCCGACCACGGACGAGAAGATGAAGCCGAAGCCCGGCGTGTAGACCACCGGCGCGCCGCCGGCCGCCACCTGCCCCTGCAATGCCACCGCGATGCCGAACGACTGGAACGCCGCCAAAGCCACCGTGGCATAGCGCGTATACATCGTCATCTTGCGCTTGCCGGCTTCGCCTTCCTTGCGCAGGCTCTGCAGGCTCGGCACCACTGCGCCCATCATCTGGAACACGATCGACGCCGAGATGTACGGGATCACGCCCAACGCGAACACCGAGAAGCGCTCCAGCGCGCCGCCCGAGAACATGTTGAACATGTCCATCAGGCCGTTGCCGTTGACCAGGTTGGTCATCGCCTCCGGATTGACGCCCGGAACCGGAATGAACGAACCGAGCCGGAACACCACCAGCGCACCGACCACGAAGAAGATGCGCTGACGAAGCTCCGTCAGCTTGCCGAGCTTGCCGAGCGCATTGCCCTTGGCTGCTGCCACCTGATTACTCCACGCTGCCGCCGGCAGCCTCGATGGCTGCCTTGGCACCGGCGGTAGCCAGCAGACCGGACAACTTCACCGCGCGGCCGATTTCGCCCTTGAGCACCACCTTGACCTTCTTCGCACGGCTGTTGATCAGGCCAGCCTGATGCAGCGCCACCACGTCGATCACGTCGCCCTTGAGGTGGCCCAGCTGATACAGGAACACTTCCTGGCTCTCGGCCTGCTTCTTCGAGCGGAAGCCGACCTTCGGCATCCGGCGATTCAGCGGCATCTGGCCGCCTTCGAAGCCGTACTTGTGGGTGCCGCCCGCGCGGGCGTGCTGACCCTTGTGGCCGCGGCCGGCGGTCTTGCCCAGGCCCGAACCGATGCCGCGACCGACGCGCAGGCGCGTCTTGCGCGAACCGGCCGCCGGCTTGATGTCATTCAGACGCATGATGGTCATCCTCTAATCAGGCATCCTGCCTGAGAACCCGGCCGTCCATGGCCGGACAATTCAATTAATCTTCGACCCGGACCAGGTAGTAGACCGTGTTGATCAGGCCGCGGACCTGCGGGCTGTCCTTCAACTCACGGACATCGTTGGTCTTGTTCAGGCCCAGCGCCTTCACGCTCAGGCGATGGCGCGCCTGCACGCCGCGCAGGCCCTTGACCAGGCGTACACGGACGGTCGCGGCGGTTTCGTTCTTCTTAGCCATTGCCCAGCACCTCTTCCAGGGTCTTGCCACGCTTGGCGGCGATCTTCTTGGGCGAGGCAACCGCCTGCAGGCCCCTGATGGTGGCACGCACCAGGTTGATCGGATTGCGCGAGCCGACCGCCTTGGCCAGCACGTTCTTCACGCCGACCACTTCCAGCACCGCGCGCATGGCGCCACCGGCAATCACGCCGGTACCCTCGGAAGCCGGCTGCATGTAGACGCGGGCCGCACCATGGTTCGCCTTCACGGCATACCACAGGGTGCCGTTGTTCAGTTCTATGTTCACCATCTGGCGACGGGCACGCTCCATCGCCTTGGAAATGGCCACCGGCACTTCGCGCGCCTTGCCATAGCCGAAGCCGACCTTGCCCTCGCCGTCACCGACCACGGTCAGCGCGGTAAAGCTCATCTGGCGGCCGCCCTTGACGGTCTTGGCCACACGGTTGACGGCAATCAGCTTTTCCAGCAGGCCGTCGGAATTTTCGCGATCGGTAGAAGACATGTTCTTTTCCATGTGCCCGGCGGACCGGGACTTTGCTTGCGGCTGCGCCGCTTGGAGTTGTAGGTGACGCTGTGGAAATCAGGGCATGCCCTGACCCGGGTGTCTCGCTCAGAACTGCAGACCGGCCTCGCGAGCCGCGTCGGCCAGCGCCTTGATGCGACCGTGGTAGCGGAAACCGGAGCGGTCGAACGCGACGGACTCGATACCCGCCGCCTTCGCGCGTTCGGCGACGGCCTTGCCCACCGCGGCGGCGGCGGCCAGGTTCTTGGTGCCCTTCAGACCCTCGGCCACCGACTTCTGCACGGTGGAGGCAGCCGCCACCACGTTCTTGCCGGAGGCGTCGAACACCTGCGCGTAGATGTGCTGGCCGGTACGGTGCACCGACAGGCGGGCCACCGCTAACTTGCGGATATGAGCACGCGTGGACTTGGCACGGCGCAGGCGGTTTTCGTTCTTGTTCATCGTCATGGTTCCTTGAAAGCGGATCGGCTTGGGATAACTGTCATCTGCTCTTGGTGAAGAGTCCGGCCATGGATGGCCGGTCCTTCGCGCAGGGACAGCGCACTTAAGCCTTCTTGGCTTCCTTCAGGGTGATCTTCTCGCCGGCATAGCGCACGCCCTTGCCCTTGTAGGGCTCCGGCGGACGGAAGCCGCGAATCTTCGCCGCCACCTGGCCCACCGCCTGCTTGTCCGAACCCTTGATCAGGATCTCGGTCTGCGACGGGGTCTCGATACTGATGCCTTCTGGCGCATCGAACACCACCGGATGGGAGAAGCCCAGGCTGAGGTTCAGCGACTTGCCCTGCATCGAGGCGCGGTAACCGACGCCGACCAGCTCGAGTTTGCGCTCGTAGCCACCGGAAACACCGGTGACCATGTTGGACAGCAGCGCACGTGCGGTACCGCCGAACTTGTCGTCGGCGCCTTCCACGAGGCTGATGTTCGCCACGCCATTGTCCACGGCGATGGTGACGCCCGGCAGGTGATGCACGGACAGCGAGCCCTTCGGGCCCTTCACCGAGACACTGTCGGCGCCGACCGTCATCTCGACGCCCTTGGGCAGGGAAATGGGTTGTTTGGCAACACGTGACATCGACAGACTCCTTATGCCACTTGGCCAATGACTTCGCCGCCCAGACCCTTGGCACGGGCCTGCGCATCGGTCAGCAGACCGGCGGAAGTCGAGATGATCGAGATGCCCAGGCCGCCCAGGACCTTCGGCAGCTCATCCTTGCCGCGATACACGCGCAGGCCGGAGCGGCTGACACGGGAAATGCGCTCGATGGCCGGCTGGCCCTCGAAATACTTGAGCTTGATCTCGAGCACCGGCTTGCCTTCCTCGGCGGAAGTCTTGGCGTCGAGGATGTAGCCCTCGTTCTTGAGAAGATTGGCGATCGCCAACTTCAGCTTCGACGACGGCATACGCACGGTCGGCTTGCCCATGGCCTGGGCATTGCGGACGCGCGTGAACAGATCGGCGATGGGATCAGTCATGCTCATGAAAACATCCTTCAGAGTGCACCGATATCCGATAAAACCGGAAATCAATCGAATTGTGAGCCGGCATCGACGCCAGCCTGCCTTGCGCAGACCGCCGACTATAACAGCCTTTTCAGGTTTTGGCGAATAGCGATGCGGTAGTCGCATCCACCGACTGCACGTTCGTGCAACCGGGTGAGCCGACGACGGAATCTCTCCGTCGACCAGCCCTGCAGTGGGTTACCAGCTGGCCTTGCGCAGACCGGGCACGTCGCCGCGCATGGTCGCTTCACGCAGCTTGTTGCGGCCGAGGCCGAACTTCGTGTAGACGGCGCGCGGGCGCCCGGTCAACGCGCAGCGGGTACGCTGCCGCACCGGGCTGGCGTCGCGCGGCAGCTTCTGCAGCTTGGACTGGGCGGCCATCTTCTCGTCGTACGAGGCGGTGGTGCTCAGCACGATCGTCTTCAGTTCGGCGCGCTTGACAGCGAACTTCTGGGCGAGCTTGGTCCGCTTGATGTCGCGGTTGACCATCGAGGTCTTTGCCATGGATATCTCTCGCGTGTATCAGTTGCGGAACGGGAAGCTGAACGCAGCCAGCAGGGCCTTTGCCTCTTCGTCGGTCTTCGCGGTGGTGGTGATGGAGATGTCCATGCCACGCAGCGCATCGACCTGGTCGAAGTCGATCTCAGGAAAAATGATCTGTTCCTTGATGCCAAAATTGTAGTTGCCGCGGCCGTCGAAGGCCTTGCCCGAGACACCACGGAAGTCGCGCACGCGCGGCAGCGAGATGTTGATCAGGCGGTCGAGGAACTCGAACATCTGCGCGCGGCGCAGGGTGACCTTGCAGCCGATCGGCCAGCCGTCGCGGATCTTGAACGAGGCCACGGAAACGCGCGCCTTGGTCGTGATCGGCTTCTGGCCGGAGATCTTGGCCATGTCGGCCACGGCGTTCTCGAGCACCTTCTTGTTGCCCGCAGCCTCGCCGACGCCCATGTTCAGCGTGATCTTGGTGATGCGCGGAACCTGCATCACGTTCTGGTAGCCGAACTGCTTGGTGAGCTTCGGCACTACCTGCTCTTTGTAGAAATTTTCAAGGCGGGTCATGATCGTGATTCCTTACGCGTCCACCACCTCGCCAGACGAACGGAACACGCGGACCTTGCGCCCATCTGCGAGCGTCTTGGTGCCGACGCGTTCACCCTTGTTCGTGGCGGGGTTGAACAGCTGCACATTGGAGAGATGGATCGAGGCTTCACGCTCGACGATGCCGCCAGCCTGGTTGGCCTGGGGGTTCGGCTTGGTGTGGCGCTTGACCAGATTCACGTTGGAGACGAACACGCGGTCGCCTGCAACACGCAGCACATCGCCGCGCTGACCCTTGTTCTTGCCGGTGATCACCAGGACCTGATCACCCTTGCGGATACGGTTCATTGTGTTGACTCCGCTCAGAGCACTTCGGGCGCAAGCGAGACGATCTTCATGAACTTCTCGCTGCGCAGCTCGCGGGTGACCGGCCCGAAAATACGGGTGCCGATCGGCTCGAGCTTGTTGTTGAGGAGGACCGCTGCATTGCCGTCGAAACGGATCAGCGAGCCATCGGGACGACGCACGCCCTTGGCGGTACGCACCACCACGGCGTTGTACACCTCGCCCTTCTTCACCTTGCCGCGGGGGATGGCATCCTTCACGGTGACCTTGATCACGTCGCCGATCGCGGCGTAACGGCGCTTGGAGCCGCCGAGCACCTTGATGCACATCAGTTCCTTCGCACCGCTGTTGTCCGCCGCGGAAAGCGTGCTTTGCATCTGGATCATGTCTGCATGCCTCCCTTAGCCGTTGGCGCGCGTGACGATCTCGACCACGCGGTGATGTTTGGTCTTGGACAGCGGGCGGCATTCGGCGATGCGCACGATATCACCCTCGTTTGCGCCCAGGTCGTCCTGCGCATGCAGCTTGGTCGAGCGGCGGATGGTCTTGCCGAGCAGCCAATGCTGCTCCTGCCGCTCGACCAGCACGGTGACCGTCTTGTCCATCTTGTTGCTGGTGACGCGACCCTCGAGGGTACGCGCCTGTTTCTGATTGTCGCTCATGTCGGCCGTCCCTTACTTCTTGCCGCCGAGCACGAACTTCGTGCGGGCGATGTCACGCCGAACGCGGCGGAGCTGGTGCGGCTGAGTGAGCTGGCCGGACCCCTTTTGCATGCGCAGGTTGAACTGCTCCTTGCGCAGGTCCAGCAGATGCCGCTGCAGCTCTTCGGCCGACTGGTTGTTGATATCTTTGATGGCCATCACATCACCGCCCGGGTCACGAACTGGGTCTGCACCGAGAGCTTGGCAGCCGCCAGGCGGAACGCCTCGCGCGCCGTCGACTCGTCGACGCCCTCGATTTCATAGAGCATGCGACCGGGCTGGATCGGGGCGACCCAGAACTCGACGTTGCCCTTGCCCGCGCCCATGCGGACTTCGATCGGCTTCTTGGTGATCGGCTTGTCCGGGAACACGCGGATCCACAGCTTGCCGCCACGCTTGACGAAGCGGGTGATGCAACGACGGGCCGCCTCGATCTGCCGCGCGGTGAGTGCGCCGTGCGTAGTCGCCTTCAGGCCGTACTCGCCGAAGCTGACGAGGTTGGAACACTGGGCCAGACCGTCGTTGCGGCCCTTGAACTGTTTGCGGTATTTGGTTCGCTTGGGTTGCAACATGGCAACTCTCCTTACTTCGCCGACCGTTCGCGACGGCCTTCGCCGTCACGACGCGGTTCACGATCACGACGGCCTTCGCCACCCTCGCGGCGCGAGGACGCCGGCGACTCGTCCTTCGACTCCTGGCCGATCTGGGACAGGTCGAAGATCTCGCCCTTGTTGACCCACACCTTGATGCCGATGATGCCGTAGGTGGTACTCGCCTCGGCGAAGCCGTAGTCGATGTCGGCGCGCAGCGTGTGCAGCGGCACGCGGCCCTCGCGGGCCCACTCGGAGCGGGCGATCTCGGCGCCGTTCAGGCGGCCGGATACGTTGATCTTGATGCCCAGCGCACCCAGGCGCATCGCGTTGCCGACCGAGCGCTTCATCGCGCGGCGGAACATGATGCGGCGCTCCAGCTGCTGCGCGATCGACTCGGCCACCAGCTGTGCGTCCAGCTCGGGCTTGCGCACTTCATTGACGTTGATGTGCGTCGGCACGCCCATCATGTCGCTGACTTCCTTGCGCAGCTTCTCGATGTCCTCGCCCTTCTTGCCGATCACCACGCCCGGACGGGCAGTGTGGATCGTCACGCGCGCGGTCTTGGCCGGGCGCTCGATCTGGATCTTCGAGATGCCGGCGGCAGCCAGCTTCTTCTTCAGCATGTCGCGGACCTTGATGTCGGCCACGAGATACTTGGCGTAATCGCCCTTGTTGGCGAACCACTTCGAGTTCCAGTCCTTGGCAATGCCGAGGCGGATACCGGTGGGATGAACTTTGTGACCCATCGTCTTGTGTCCCCGGTCAGTTACCAACAACCACAGTGATGTGGCTGGTGCGCTTGAGAATGCGCGAACCGCGGCCTTTGGCGCGGGCATACATGCGCTTCATCGCCGGACCTTCATCGACGAAGATGCTGGCCACCTTCAGCTCGTCGACATCCGCGCCGAGATTGTTCTCGGCGTTGGCGACGGCCGACAGCAGCACCTTGCGGACAAGGTGAGCGGCCTTCTTGTTGGTGTAGTTGAGCACGTCGCTGGCCCGGCCCACGGGAAGACCGCGGACCAGATCAGCCACCAGGCGTGCCTTTTGCGCCGAGATGCGGGCGCCGCGCAGGATCGCTTTGGCTTCAGTGCTCATCACTTGCCCTTCTTGTCGCCGACATGGCCCTTGAACGTACGGGTCACCGCGAACTCGCCGAGCTTGTGCCCGACCATGTTCTCGTTGATCAGGACGGGCACGTGCTGACGGCCGTTGTGGATGGCGATGGTCAAGCCGACCATTTCCGGCAGGATCATCGAGCGGCGCGACCAGGTCTTGATCGGGCGCTTGTTGTGGGCGGAAACCGCAGCTTCCACCTTCTTCGCGAGGTGAAGGTCGACGAACGGACCTTTCTTCAGAGAACGCGGCATGTCGGCTTCCTGTTACTTGGTACGACGACGCACGATGAACTGCTGCGTGCGCTTGTTGTTGCGGGTCTTGTAACCCTTGGCCGGCGTGCCCCACGGGCTGACCGGATGACGACCGCCAGAAGTCTTGCCTTCACCACCACCGTGCGGATGGTCGACCGGGTTCATCACCACGCCGCGAACGGTCGGGCGAATGCCCACCCAGCGCTTGGCGCCGGCCTTGCCCAGCTTCTTCAGGCTGTGCTCGCCGTTGCCGACTTCGCCGATGGTGGCGCGGCAATCGACCGAGACGCGGCGCATTTCACCGGAGCGCAGGCGCAGCGTGGCGTAGCCGGACTCGCGGGCAACCAGCTGCACCGAGGCGCCGGCGCTGCGGGCGATTTGCGCACCCTTACCGGGGCGCAGCTCGATGCAGTGGATCGTGCTGCCCATCGGAATATTGCGCAGCTGCAGGCAATTGCCGGCCTTGATCGGCGCGTCGCGACCGGACACCAGACGATCGTCCACCTGCACGCCCTTCGGCGCGATGATGTAGCGGCGCTCGCCATCGGCGTAGCACAGCAGCGCGATGTGCGCGGTACGGTTCGGATCGTACTCGATGCGCTCGACGCGGGCGGCGATGCCTTCCTTGTCGCGCTTGAAGTCGATGATGCGGTAGTGCTGCTTGTGACCGCCGCCGCGATGACGCGTGGTGATGCGACCGTGGTGGTTGCGACCGCCGGTCTTGGACTGCGATTCGGTCAACGCCGCGTACGGCGCGCCCTTGTGCAGGCCTTCCGTGCGGACGCTCACCGCGTCACGGCGGCCCGGCGAGGTCGGCTTGTGGTTGATTAGTGCCATCTCACAGAACTCCTGGCTCAGGCCTTGGCGGACACGTCGATGGTCTGGCCATCGGCAAGACGCACATAGGCCTTGCGCTTGCCCTGGCGGCTGCCAGCGCGGAAACGGAAGGACTTGACCTTGCCCTTAGTGTTGACGAGGTTCACCCGCTCGACCTTGACGTCGAACATTTTCTCCACGGCATCGCGGACATCAGCCTTGGTTGCGGTCGGGGCGACCACGAATACGTACTGGTTGTGCTCGCCAAGGCGCGCCGACTTCTCGGAAATGTGCGGTGCGCGCAGCGTGTCGAGAATGCGTTCGTTGTTCATGCCAGCCACTCCTCGACCTTCTTCACGGCGTCGACCGTCATCACCACGTGGTCGGAACCGACCAGGCTGACGGGGTTCAGCGCCATCACGTCCAGCACATGGATATACGGAATGTTGCGCGCGGCCAGGAACAACGCCTCGGAGGCGTCCTCCGATACCAGCAACACGCGGCCGGAAACCTCCAGCTCGGCCAGCTTGGCCACCATCGCGGAGGTCTTCGGCGTATCGACACCGAAGTTCTCGACGATCTTCAGGCGACCCTGGCGGGCCAGCTCGGAGAAGATCGAGCGGATCGCGACGCGGTAGGCCTTGCGGTTGACCTTCTGCTCGTAGCTGCGCGGCTTGGCGGCGAACGTGACACCACCGCCGACGAAAATCGGCGCACGGTAGTCACCGTGACGGGCGCCGCCGCCCTTCTGCTTCTTGAACTTCTTGGTGGTGCCGGACATCTCGCCGCGCGACAGCTGCGCCTTGGTACCGGCGCGACCGGCCGCCTGGTAGGCAACCACCACCTGGTGAACCAGGGCCTTCTTGTACTCGCCGCCGAACACTTCGTCCGACACGCTGAGCGGCTTGGCGCCAATGACATTCAATTCCATGGCGACTCTCCTCAACCCTTGGTCGTCGGACGAATGATGACGTCGCCGCCGGTTGCACCCGGCACCGCGCCCTTCACGGCGATCAGATGACGCTCGGCGTCGACCTTGACCACTTCCAGGCCCTGCGCCGAGCGGCGCACGGCACCCATGTGACCGGCCATCTTCTTGCCCGGAAACACGCGACCCGGCGTCTGGCGCTGGCCGATGGAGCCCGGCGCGCGATGCGACAGCGAGTTGCCGTGGGTGGCGTCACCCATCTTGAAGTTCCAGCGCTTGATTGTGCCCTGGAAGCCCTTGCCCTTCGACACGCCGGCGACATCGACGATCTGGCCGACGGAGAACACGTCGTCCGCCTTGATCTCGGTGCCCACGCTGTACTTGCCGAGATCCTCGGCAGCCACGCGGAACTCCCACAGGCCGCGACCCGGCTCAACCTTGGCCTTCGCGTAATGGCCCTTCAGCGGCTGCGTCAGCAGGTTCGCGCGCTTGCTGCCCGCGGAAACCTGGACGGCGCTGTAGCCATCGTTCTCATCCGTCTTCAGCTGGGTCACACGGTTCGGCGTCGCTTCAATCAGCGTCACCGGAATCGAGCGGCCATCCTCAGTGAAGAGTCGGCTCATGCCGCATTTGCGGCCAACCAATCCGATACTCATCTTCGTATCCTGTCTGTCGCTCAGCCGAGCTTGATCTGAACATCGACGCCGGCGGCGAGATCAAGCTTCATGAGCGCGTCCACGGTCTTGTCGTTCGGGTCGACGATGTCGAGCACGCGTTTGTGGGTACGGGTCTCGTACTGGTCGCGTGCATCCTTGTCGACGTGCGGCGACGTCAGAATGGTGTAACGCTCGATCTTGGTCGGGAGCGGGATCGGGCCGAGTACCGTGGCACCCGTGCGCTTTGCCGTCTCGACGATCTCGCTGGCCGAGCGGTCGATCAGCCGGTGATCGTACGCCTTCAGCCGAATCCGAATCTTCTGGTTCGCCATAACCGTGTCCTGTTGTCGAAAGAACGCTCTGTAAATAACGAGGAGGCTTCTCGCCACCGCGCACTACCCTTTGCCACTACCACCTGGGGCCGCCAACCCACCGCTGCCCCTTTGAAAAATACCAGGCGAGCCGCAATCCGCTCGCCTGGCACAATCGGAATCTCGCGCAAAACGACGTGTCACCGGGCTGATCCCGTGATCACGTCGACTTGCGAAGGCCGTTCCCCGGCCGGCGAACTCGAAGCACATCCTGCGCCTCATTTCGCGGTTGGTCGTCCAGAAACTGATCTGTCCGACAAGTGAGCTGCGAAGTATACCGGTAAATCTTGAATTAGTGAAGGGGTGCGCAATCGCCGTAACTTGCTCCCCTTCCTGGCGTGATCCGACCTTCCGGTCGGATCAACGGCGGGAGTTATCCCGGCAGCGTATGGTTCCGTTCGCCCCGTGACCTTTACTTCAGCCATCCTCCCTGATGGCAAAGATCAAACCGGCATCCATGCCGGACTTCTCACAAGAGCTATTACTTGATGACCTTGGCTACCACGCCGGCGCCGACGGTGCGGCCGCCTTCGCGGATGGCGAAACGCAGGCCTTCGTCCATCGCGATCGGGTGGATCAGGCTCACCACCATCTTCACGTTGTCGCCCGGCATCACCATCTCCACGCCTTCCGGCAGCGTCACCGCACCGGTCACGTCGGTCGTGCGGAAGTAGAACTGCGGACGGTAGCCCTTGAAGAACGGCGTATGACGGCCACCCTCGTC
>NZ_JBYTEM010000045.1:0-31999 GCF_058789735.1 Rhodanobacter sp. FW106-PBR-R2A-1-15
AAGAAAACCACATCCTGTGGTTTTCTTCGATCGCGAGTCCGGTACACGCCCGGACTCGCTCACATGAAACAGTCACTTGCGTGACTGTTTCATGTTCGGCCATCCCTGGCCGACCTGAGAGGTTGAAAAAATCACAACCTCTCACTGCTGCCCCATGAACGCACGCCCCAAGAAAAGCTTCGGCCAGCACTTCCTGCACGACCGGCGCTACATCGACCGCATCGTCGGCGCGATCGCACCGCGGCCGGAGGATTTCATGGTCGAGATCGGCCCCGGCGAGGGCGCGTTGACCCTGCCGCTGCTGGCGGCGGCGGGCAGGCTCACCGCGATCGAGCTGGACACCGACCTGATCCCCGCCCTGCGCTCGCGTGCCGCCACGGTGGGCGAGCTGCACGTCGTCCACGCCGACGTGCTGAAGGTGGACTTCAGCGCGCTGGCGCACCGCCACGGCGTGCCGCAGCTGCGCATCGCCGGCAACCTGCCGTACTACATCTCCAGCCCGATCCTGTTCCACTGCGTCGAGCACGCCGCGGCGATCCGCGACATGCATTTCATGCTGCAGAAGGAAGTGGTCGAGCGCATGGCCGCCGAACCGGGCAGCAAGGTATACGGCCGGCTGTCAGTGATGTTGCAGCTGGCCTGTCGCGTGGAACCGCTGTTCGAGGTGCCGCCGGAGGCGTTCCGCCCGCCGCCGAAGGTCGAATCCGCGGTGGTGCGGCTGCAGCCGTTGCCGCCCGACGAACGGCACGACGCGGTGCCGGAACACGTTCACGCGGTGGTCAAGGCCGCGTTCGGCCAGCGCCGCAAGACGCTGGCCAATGCGTTGCGGCAACTGCTCGACGCCGACGCGATCCGGCGCGCCGAGGTCGACCCGAAAGCGCGCGCCGAAACCCTCGCTCCGGCCGATTTCGTGCGCCTGGCCAAGGTCTACGGCAGCCTCTGAGGGAAACGCGCGCCCCATTCACGGCGGCAGGCCTTACAATCCGAGCATGACTGAAAAATCTTCCTACACGATCGACGTGCAGGTCGAAACCCGCTTCGTCCCCGACCAATCGAAGCCCGGTGACAATCGCTACGTTTTCGCCTACACCGTCACCCTGCGCAACGCCGGCGAGATGCCCGCGCGCCTGCTCGCACGCCGCTGGATGATCACCGACGGCAACGGCAAGGTCGAGGAGGTCACCGGCGAAGGCGTGGTCGGCGAACAGCCCTGGATGCGGCCCGGCGACGATTTCGAATACACCTCCGGCGCGGTGCTGGAGACGCCGGTCGGCACCATGGGCGGCAGCTACCGGATGCTGGCCGACGACGGCACGGAGTTCGAGGCGCCCATCCCGACCTTCACCCTGTCCATTCCGCGTACGCTGCACTGATGGCCCTGCGCTGACATGGCTACGTACGCGATCGGCGACGTGCAGGGCTGCTATCCCGAATTGCAACGCCTGCTCGACAAGCTGCGCTTCGACCCGGCACAGGACCGGCTGTGGTTCTGCGGCGACCTGGTCAACCGCGGCGGCCGCTCGCTGGACACGCTGCGGCTGATCCACAGCCTGCGCGAATACAGCGTGGTCACCCTGGGCAACCATGACCTCAGCCTGCTGGCGATCGCCCAGCGCCGGCCCGACGCGCAGGCCCGGGTGAACCCCGAACTGCGTGAGGTGCTGTTCGCCGACGACGCACCGGTGCTGTTCGAGTGGCTGCGTTCGCAGAAGCTGCTGCACCATGACGAGCAGCTCAACTGGACCATGGTGCATGCCGGCCTGGCGCCAACGTGGACGCTGCGCCAGGCGCAGCGCGCCGCGCAAGAGGTCGAGCGCGAGCTGTCCAGCCCGCACCATCCACGTCTGCTGCGCAACCTGTTCGGCAACCGGCCGGCGCTGTGGTTGAGCCGGCTGCAGGGCCTGGACCGCCAGCGCGCCACCATCAACACGATGACCCGGATGCGCTACTGCGACGTCAACGGCCGCATCGACTTCGAGGCGAAGGGTGCTCCCGGCACGCAGAAGGCCGGACTGTATCCGTGGTTCGAAGTGCCCGGTATGCGCCGGCGCGACACCCGCATCGTCTGTGGCCACTGGTCGGCACTGGGCCGCTTCGCCGGACTCGGCGTGCACGCGATCGACACCGGCTGCGTCTGGGGCGGGCAGCTCACTGCCTTGCGGCTGGACAGCGAGGAGCTGCAGTACATCGCAGTCAACGCCGAGCCGTATCGCAAACGCCCACCCGGCGGCGAGGACTGATCCGCCACTACTGAACCGACAGCCATGAAAAAACCCCGCCGCAGCGGGGTTTTCTTTTGATGAGGCGTGCGGCCACGGATGGCCGTCCGTTTGACTCTCGCGATCAGGGACGATTGCAAAAAAAACAACTCAGGCGAGCTGGCCGTGGCAGTGCTTGTACTTTTTGCCCGAGCCGCACGGGCACGGGTCGTTGCGTCCGACCTTGGGGCCATCGTGCTGCGCAGGCTGCTGCGCCAGACGCATGCCGGCACCGACCGCCGCCTCGGCTGCCACCGCGCCGCCAAACGCGCCTTCCGTCGGCGCGCCGCCGCCGCTGGCCAGCATCTGCTTCTGCAGGCGATCGGCCAGGCGGCGCTGCTCGGCCTCCATCGCGGCGACTTCCTCCTCGCTGCGAATGCGGATCCGCGCCAGCATCTGCACCACTTCGGCCTTGATCCGCTCGAGCATGTCGGAGAACAGCTTGAACGACTCGCGCTTGAACGCCTGCTTCGGATCCTGCTGTGCGTAGCCAACCAGGTAGATACCCTGGCGCAGGTAATCCATGCTGGCCAGATGATCCTTCCAGGCGTTGTCCACCACCGTCAGCATGATGTGCTTTTCCAGCTGGCGCATGGTCTCGGCGCCGATCTGCGCCTCCTTGGCCTGGAACAGCTCATGCACCGCGCCGCGCACATGCTCGAGGAGCATCTTCGCGTCGATCTCGTGCTGCTGCTCGATCCATTGCTTGAGGTCGAGCGACAGGCCCAGCTCGCTTTCCAGCTCGCGGTCGAGCCCGGCCAGATCCCACTGCTCGTCGATGCTGTCGTCCGGCACGTACGCACGCACCATGCTCTGCACCACGTCGTCGCGAATGTCGGCAACGGTGGCCTGCACCTCGTCGTCGTCGAGCAGTTCGTCGCGCTGGCGATAGATCACCTTGCGCTGGTCGTTGGCGACGTCGTCGAACTCCAGCAGGTGCTTGCGGATGTCGAAGTTGTGCTGTTCGACCTTGCGCTGCGCCTTCTCGATCTGGCGGCTGATCATGCGGTCTTCCAGCGCGTCGTCGTCCTTCATGCCGAAGCGCTTCATCCAGCGCACCAGGCCTTCGCCGCCGAAGATGCGCAGCAGGTTGTCCTCCAGCGACAGGTAGAAGCGCGAGGAGCCCGGATCGCCCTGGCGACCGGAACGGCCGCGCAGCTGGTTGTCAATGCGGCGCGACTCGTGCCGCTCGGTACCGATGATGTGCAGGCCACCGGCAGCGACCACCTGTTCGTGCAGTTTCTTCCACTCGGCCCTGACGCGCTGGCGGTCGGCCTCACCGGCCTCCGCCGGCAGCTCCGCCAGCGCCGCCTCCAGGCTGCCGCCGAGCACGATGTCGGTGCCGCGGCCGGCCATGTTGGTGGCGATGGTGACCTGGCCGGGTGCGCCGGCCTGGGCCACGATGTGCGCCTCGCGCTCGTGCTGCTTGGCGTTCAGCACCTCGTGCGCCACGCCGGCCTTCTTCAGCAAGCCCGACAGCAGCTCGGACACCTCGATCGAGGTGGTGCCCACCAGCACCGGCTGGCCGCGCTGGTGGCAAGCGCGGATGTCCTCGATCACCGAGTTGTACTTCGGCGTCTGCGACAGGAAGATCATATCCGGGTTGTCCTTGCGGATCATCGGCTTGTGGGTGGGAATCACCACCACCTCCAGGCCGTAGATGCTCTGGAACTCGAACGCCTCGGTGTCGGCCGTGCCGGTCATGCCGGCCAGCTTCTTGTACATGCGGAACAGGTTCTGGAACGTCACCGTGGCCAGCGTCTGGTTCTCGCGCTGGATCGGCACGCCTTCCTTCGCCTCCACCGCCTGGTGCAGGCCGTCCGACCAGCGCCGACCCGGCAGGGTGCGGCCAGTGAACTCGTCGACGATGATCACCTCGCCGTCGCGCACGATGTAGTCGACGTCGCGCTGGTAGATGCCGTTGGCCCGCAGCGCCGCGTTGAGGTGGTGCACCACCGCCAGGTTCTTGGAGTCGTACAGGCCGCTGTCCTGCTCGATCACGCCGCTCGCGCGCAGCAGTTCGTCGGCGTGCTGCATGCCCGCCTCGGACAGGTGCACCTGCTTCTGCTTCTCGTCGACCCAGTAGTCGCCCTCGCCGTTCTCCTCGATCTGGCGGACCATCTGCGGCACGATCTTGTTCACCGCGATGTACAGCTGCGGGGAATCCTCGGCCGGACCGGAGATGATCAGCGGCGTGCGCGCCTCGTCGATCAGGATCGAGTCGACCTCGTCGACGATCGCATAGTGCAGGCCGCGCTGATAGCGCTGTTCCTTGCTCAGCGCCATGTTGTCGCGCAGGTAGTCGAAGCCGAACTCGTTGTTGGTGCCGTAGGTGATGTCGGCGGCGTAGGCCGCGTGTTTGTCTGCGTGGTCCATGCCCGGGTACACCACCCCCACGGCCAGGCCGAGGAAGTTGTACAGCTTGCCCATCTGGGCTGAGTCGCGCCGGGCCAGGTAGTCGTTGACGGTGACCACGTGCACGCCCTTGCCGGCCAGCGCATTCAGGTAGACCGGCAGCGTGCCGACCAGGGTCTTGCCCTCGCCGGTGCGCATCTCGGCGATCTTGCCCTGGTGCAGCACCATGCCGCCGATCATCTGCACGTCGTAGGGGCGCATGCCCAGAGTGCGCTTGGCCGCCTCGCGCACCACCGCAAACGCTTCCGGCAGCAGTTTGTCGAGCGATTCCCCGGCCGCAACACGCTGCTTGAACACGTCGGTCTTGCCGCGCAGCTCGTCATCGCTCAGTTTCTCGAATTCGGGCTCCAGCGCATTGATGCGGTTGACACTCTTGGAAAGCTGGCGCAACACGCGTTCGTTGCGGCTGCCAAACAGGCTCGTCAGGGCACGATTGAACATCGATCTTCCGGGTTGGAGTGAAATGCCCACGGCGCACGCGGGCCAATCGAGCATGTTACTACATGCCCGCCGGGCACCATCCGCGGAGGCAGCCGCGCCGGGATGCGGCCGGTCGAGCCAGGCCGCAGCGTCATCCTGAATGGCGCCGGCCAGCGCCGGATTCAAGGCATGGTGGGCAGCAACGGGCCTCAGCGATGGTTGCGCACGAACGCCAGCGGGTTGACCACGCGGCCGTTGTACCAGACCTCGAAATGCACATGCGAGCCGGTGGAACGACCGGTGGAACCGGCCCGGGCCACCACGTCGCCGACCTGCACGTGCTGGCCAGGACGCGCCACCAGCGCGCTGTTGTGCGCATAGCGGGTCATGTAGCCGTTGCCGTGGTCGATCTCGACGACGTTGCCGTAGCCCTGGCGCACGCCGGCAAAGGTCACCATGCCCTCGGCCACGGTGTGCACCAGCGTGCCGAGCGGGGTCGAGATGTCAATGCCGGTATGCCGCGCCGAGCGGCCGTCGAACGGGTCCGCGCGCACGCCGAAATAGGAGGAGATATAACCCGGCACCGGCATCCCGGTCGGCTTCAGGTTCGACTCGATCCGGGCATCCAGCAGCAGGCTCTGCAGCGCCGACAGCTGCGCCTGTTGGCGATCGAACTGGCTGGCCAGCTGGGTGATGCTGTTGTCCAGCGCAGGCGGCAGGGCATAAGCGCTGCTGCCAGGGTCCTCGACGCCGCCGACGGCCGGCTGCTGGTCGAAATCGAACTCGCCGTCGTCGAGCTTGCCGACCTCCGCCAGGCGTTCGCCCAGCGCGTTCAGGCGGGTCGACTGGGCCTGCAGCTGGCCCAGCTTCACGGCCAGTGCGTCGAGGCTGCGCTGGGCTTCCTGGCGCACCCCGCCCAGTTGGGCGTCCTGCTGCCGGGCCTGCTGCTGCAGGTCGCGGATCTCGGCCAGCGCGCGGTCGCGCGGACTGGCCACCAGCATGGCCAGCGCCACGCCGACACCCATGCAACCGAGTACCGCCAGCGCAGCGGCCGAGAACAGCTTCCAGCGCAGGCGATGGTCGGCCAGGTCGAGGGTTTTCGGCAGTTTCCGGGCGCGTGATACGAGTATGATCTGCATGTCTTTCCTGGGTCGAATTCCGGCACCATGCAACGCGCCACTCCGACCACTTCCCGCCGCACCGGCAGCGGGCCGAAGCCCCTCGCCGACTGCGGCTCCTTCGCGACGCTGGCCCGAAGGGCCGACGCGCTGGAAGCGCTGGACCGCGCACTGCGCCAGACATTGCCGTTACCGCTGCGCGAGCAGGTGAGGTTCGCCAACCTGCGCAACGATCGCCTCGTCTTCCTGGCGTCTTCACCGGGCTGGGCATCGCGGCTGCGCTTGATGCAGACGCAAATCCTTGCCGCCGCACATGCCATTGGCACCTGCGCCAGTTCAGTCACCGTGAAAGTGATCCCCCCTGCACCAGCCGCCACAGCGCCGGACCGGTCGAAACCGCTTTCGCCTGCCGCCGCCGCCCACCTCAGGGCCGCCGCCGCATCATTCACAGACCCCGAATTGCGGGCGCTGTTCCTTGAGCTGGCGTCCTTCGCCGAAACCGCTGATTCCCCCTCGCCCGGCACCGATTGATGGCGCCGGTCCGCATGTCGCAGGCGGTTTTATAGCACGCCATTTGTTAAGGAGTAATCAGCCATGTCGCGAAGGCGTGAAGCGCAGCGCCCCCAGAACGTGATTGGCCCCACAAAAAAACGGCCCCGTCGCGCGACGGAGCCGTTTTTCGTGAGGGACTCGTAGAGGACTGGCCGCTGGTCGGCTCAGATGGCCTGTGCCGGGTGGGCGTAGGAGATCGGCGAGGTGGCCGGATCATCCTGATAGCTGACCTCTTCCCAGGCCGAGGCATCGGCCATCAGGGTGCGCAGCAGCTTGTTGTTCAGTTCGTGACCGGACTTGTGCGCGTGGTACGCGCCGATCAGGCTGTGGCCGAGCAGGTACAGGTCGCCGATCGCGTCGAGGATTTTGTGCTTGACGAACTCATCCTCGTAGCGAAGGCCGTCCTCGTTCAGCACCCGGTAGTCGTCCAGCACTACCGCGTTGTCCATCGAGCCGCCCAGCGCCAGGTTGTGCTCGCGCAGCATCTCGATGTCGCGCATGAAGCCGAAGGTGCGCGCGCGGCTGACTTCCTTGACGAACGAGGTGGTGGAGAAGTCGATCTCGGCGCGCGAGGTGCGCTGGCTGATGATCGGGTGGTTGAAGTCGATCGAGAAGCCGACCTTGAAGCCCTCGAACGGCTCGAAGCTGGCCCACTTGTCGCCTTCCTGCACCTTCACCGGCTTCTTGATGCGGATGAAGCGCTTGGCCACGTTCTGTTCTTCGATGCCGGCGGACTGCAGCAGGAAGACAAACGGACCGGCGCTGCCGTCCATGATCGGCACCTCCGGCGCGGACAGGTCGACGTAGGCATTGTCGATGCCCAGGCCCGCCATCGCCGAGAGCAGGTGCTCGACCGTGGCAACGCGCGCCTCGCCATCGACCAGCGTGGTCGACAGCCGGGTATCACCGACATTGTCCTCACGCGCGCGGATATCCACCGGCGGGGTCAGGTCGGTGCGGCGGAACACAATGCCCGTATTCGGCGCCGCGGGTCGCAAAGTCATGTACACCTTGTCACCCGTATGCAGGCCGACGCCGGTCGCCCGGATGACGTTCTTGAGCGTACGCTGCTTGATCATTGTAGTTGGTACCTGTGTAGGCAGCAGCCAATCAGGGGCGGATGCTAACACAGTTTTAACCTGTGGTGAAAGCAAACCGTACCGTACAGTCTGATTAAGCCTTCATGTTTCTTTCATCCTTGAAAGCTGACGCGTCCGCTGCGGTTTTCCCGATCAGGCGGCGGCGCGACACGATACCCCGGGCCTGGGACGGGAATCCGGCAGGGGTATCGGGCCAGTCGCTGCGGGCAATCCCGCGCCGACAGGCCATGCGTCATCCCGACGCACAGTCTTGCTGCTGTAAAGCTGCGAACGGCCAGCCGAAGCCAACCCCGGCCCTTCCCCGCGCATCGCTCGGTCCGGCAGACGGCGCCGGCGCGGCACGATGGAAGTAGTGACCGATCCAACGGGCGATCGTTCAATCCTTTCGCATTTCCTTAACTTGTGCAAGCGGTCCGAAGTCGATATGCCTACTCAGTCGGCCTGGCGGCGCAGGAACGCCGGGATATCCAGGTAATCGAAGCCCGGCTCGGCGCCCTTCGCCGGTGCCGCCGGTTCCGTACGGCCGTGGCTGACCGCCATCTCCGGTTGCGCGTAGTCGACCACCTCGTTGCCGGTGCCGGTCCGCAGCACCACCGGACGTGGGCGCATCAGCACCTGCTGGGTCTCGACCATGCGGATCGGCGGCTGCTGGCGCGAGGCCATCGCCCGGTTGAGGCCGGTGGCGACCACGGTGACGCGCACGTCGTCCTTCATCTCCGGGTCCAGCGAGGTGCCCATCACCACGGTGGCGTCCTCGCTGGCGAAGTCGTGGATGATCCGGCCGATCTCGTCAAACTCGCGCATGGTCAGGTTGGGACCGGCGGTGACGTTGACCAGGATGCCGCAGGCACCGTTGAGGTTGACGTCCTCCAGCAGCGGGTTCTTGATCGCCGCCTCGGCCGCCGCCTGGGCGCGGTCGTCGCCGCGGGCGGTGCCCGAGCCCATCATGGCCAGGCCCATCTCCGACATCACGGTGCGCACGTCGGCGAAGTCGACGTTGATCAGGCCCGGGGCGGTGATCAGGTCGGCGATGCCCTGCACGGCGCCCTGCAGCACGTCGTTGGCGGCCTTGAACGCGTTGAGCAGGGTGACCTCGCGGCCGAGCACGCTGAGCAGCTTCTCGTTCGGCACGGTGATCAGCGAGTCGACGTGCTGGGACAGGTCCTCGATGCCCTTCAGCGCAACCTGCATGCGCCGACGGCCCTCGAACGGGAACGGCTTGGTCACCACCGCCACGGTGAGGATGCCCTTCTCCTTGGCCAGCTGCGCCACCACCGGTGCCGCGCCGGTACCGGTGCCACCGCCCATGCCGGCGGTGATGAACACCATGTCGGCGCCTTCCAGCATCGCCTCGATCCGTTCGCGATCCTCCAGCGCAGCCTGCCGGCCGACTTCGGGATTCGCACCGGCGCCGAGACCCTTGGTCACGTTGCCACCGAGCTGCAGGTGGGTGCGCGAGCCGCAGCTGTTCATCGCCTGTGCGTCGGTGTTGGCGACGACGAATTCCACGCCTTCAATGTTGGCATTCAGCATGTGCGCCACGGCATTGCCGCCGCCGCCGCCCACGCCGATCACCTTGATGACCGCATTGGGTGCAAGTTTATCGATCAGTTCAAACATTTCCCGTCCTCCGCAGAGTTGTTGTCGTTGTAACCATGGGTGGCGACTCCTGTCGATCCATGGTGGTGGGCGGATGTCCCTCCGCCCGTGGCGACGCCTCCTGCGCCACCGGATTCGTGTTGCTCAGAAATTCCTGGTGAGCCAGCCGCGCAGCTTGCCGACCACGCCGCCGACACTGCCGCCGATCGGGCCGCCTGCCCGCGTGCCGCCGGCGCGCGCGCCGTGCAGCAGCAGGCCCACGCCGGTGGCGTGCAGCGGACTGGAAACGACTTCGCCAAGGCCCTCGATCTGCTGCGGCACGCCGATGCGCACCATCTTGTGGAAGATCTCCTCAGCCAGCTCCAGCGCGCCTTCCATCTTCGAGGCGCCGCCGGTCAGCACCACGCCGGCCGCCACCAGGCTCTCGTAGCCGGAGCGGCGCAGCTGGTCCTGCACCATCTCGAAAATTTCCTCGTAGCGCGCCTGCACGCTCTGCGCCAGCGACTGCCGGGCCAGCCGGCGCGGTGGGCGATCACCCACGCTGGGCACCTGGATGGTTTCCTCGGCGTGGGCCAGCCCGGTCACCGCGCAGGCGTACTTGATCTTGATCTCCTCCGCGTGCGCGGTCGGCGTGTGCACGCCATAGGCGATGTCGCTGGTGACCTGGTCGCCGCCCACCGGCAGCGAGGCGGTGTAGCGGATCGAGCCCTGGGTGTAGATTGCGATGTCGGTGGTGCCCGCGCCGATGTCGACCAGGCACACGCCGAGCTCGCGCTCATCGTCGGTCAGCACCGCCTTCGCGCTGGCCACCGCCGAGGGCACCAGCTCGTCCACGGTGAGGCCGCAGCGCTGGATGCACTTGGTGACGTTCTGCACCGCCGCCGCGGCACCGGTGACCAGGTGCACGTTCGCCTCCAGCCGCACGCCGCTCATGCCGATCGGCGCGCGGATGCCGTCCTGGCCGTCGATGCGGTATTCCTGCGATTCCTTGTAGAGCACCTTGCGGTCGGCCGGGATCGCCACCGCGCTGGCCGCCTCCAGCACCTGCTCCAGGTCGCTGGCGGTGACTTCGCGGTCGCGGATCGCCGCGTTGCCGTGCGAGTTGCGGGTTTCCAGGTGGCTGCCGGAGATCGAGGCGTAGACCGAGCGGATGTCGCAGCCGGCCATCAGCTCGGCCTCCTCCACCGCGCGCTGGATCGAATGCACGGTCGATTCGATGTCGACCACCGAGCCGCGCTTCATGCCGCGCGAGACGTGGGTGCCGATGCCGATCACGGTGATCGGCTCGCCCGGCTCGTACTCGCCGACGATGGCCACCACCTTCGAGGTGCCGATGTCGAGCCCGACCACCAGTTGCTTGTCATTGCGCGGCTTCATGAGCGGGGCGAACCTCCAGCGTTGGCGGCGGCCGTCGGCGGCCAGCGCACGGCGAATCCATTGGTGTAGCGAAGATCGGCGTAGGCGAAGCCGTCGGCATGGCCGGCAATCAGCTGCGGATAGACGTCGAGGAAGCGGCGCAACCGGCGCCCGGCGTACTCGCGGTCGCCGACCACGACCCGCGCGCCGCCGGCCATGCTCACGCTCCAGCTGCCGCGCTCGGTCAGCGCCACGCCGGCGACCTGCAGATGGGTGCCGGCGAACGCCTTGCGGGTTTCCGCGTAGAAGCTGACCACCTCGGCCAGCCGCGCATCCGGACCGTGCAGGCTCGGCAGCGCGCCGATGCCGTCCATGCCCGGCGCCGCGAACACCAGGCCCTGGCGGCTGATCAGCTGCTTGTCGTTCCAGCGCGCGAACGGCTCGCGCTCGTAGATGCGCAGCAGCAGGGTATCGGGCCAGCGCTTGCGCGCTTCCACCGATTCCACCCACGGCAGCGCAGCCACCGCTTTCTGCACCGCGTCGAGATCCAGCGCGAAGAAGCCCCTGCCCAGATGCGGCCGCACCGCGGCGCGGATGTCGTCCGCGCCGACGTGCCGGAACTCGGCCTGCACCGTCAGCTGGGTCACCGGCCAGCGCCCGACCGCGAACCACCCGCGCAACACGCCGACGATCGGCAGCGCGACCAGCGCGATGGCGAGGCACCAGGCGACGAGGCGGATGGTTCCTTTCACTGGGCGCCTCCCTCGGAGCCGCGGGATTTGGGATTCGGGATTCGGGATTCGGCAGAGCTGCCATCCGCGTTGAACGAACCATTGCGGAAGCTGGTTTCCAGCACGCGCCAGCAGAGCTGCTGGTAATCGATGCCAGCAGCCTTGGCGGCCTTGGGCACCAGCGAGTGCGAGGTCATGCCGGGTGCGGTGTTCACTTCCAGCAGCCAGTTGCGGCCGGCGCGGTCGCGCATCACGTCGACCCGGCCCCAGCCGGTGCAGCCCAGCGCGTCGAACGCGGCCAGCGCCAGTGCGCGCAGCTCCGTCTCCGCGTCGCCTTCCAGGCCGGGGCACAGGTACAGCGTGTCCTCAGCGATGTATTTCGCGTTGTAGTCGTAGAACGCGCCCTTCGGCACGATGTGGATGCTGGGCAGCACCTGGCGACCGAGGATGGCGACGGTCAGTTCGTCGCCCTCGATCAGGGTTTCCATCAGCAGGTCACCCGGATACTTCGCGGCCAGCTCGACCGCCTGGTCCAGCTGGGATTCCTCGAAAACGCGGGTGACGCCCACGCTGGATCCTTCGCAGGCCGGCTTCACGATCAGCGGAAAGCCGACCTGTTTCGCCGCCGCATGCACCGCCTGCCCCGGACTCGATCCGGGGTCAGCGCCGCGCGGCAGCGCCACGAACTTCGGGGTCGGCAGGCCGAGCGATTGCCACACGCGCTTCGAACGCGGCTTGTCCATCGACAGCGCCGAGCCGAGCACGCCCGAGCCGGTGTACGGCACGTTCAGCGCCTCCAACGCGCCCTGCAGCACGCCATCCTCGCCACCGCCATGCTGGCCGTGCAGGATGTTGAACACGCGCGCGAAGCCACCGGCGCGCAGCGCGTCGAGCAGCGCGGGAATGCCGTCGACCGGCTGCGCGTCCACGCCGCGCGCCCTGAGCGCTTCCAGCACGTTGCGGCCGGAATCCAGCGAGACTTCGCGCTCGGCCGAGCTGCCGCCCATCACCACGGCGACGCGGCCGAACCGGGCAGGATCGCTGATGTTGTTCACGGTCACCTTCATGCTCACTTGTTCGTCCTAAGGTTGCCGAGCTGGGCCAGCTCCACCGCCGCCGCGCCGATGTCGCCGGCGCCGAGCAGCAGCAGCAGGTCGCCGTCGCGCAGCAGCGTCGGCAGGGTGTCCTTCAGGTCGCGCGGATGCTCGACCAGTACCGGATCGACCTTGCCGCGGGCGCGCACCGCCCGCGCCAGCGCGCGGCCGTCGGCACCGGCGATCGGCGCCTCGCCGGCCGGGTAGACGTCGGTCAGCACCAGCACGTCGACCTCGGCCAGCACGTTGGCGAAGTCGTCCAGCAGGTCGCGCGTGCGGCTGTAGCGGTGCGGCTGAAAACCGACCACCAGGCGACGCCCGGGCCAGCCGCCGCGGGCGGCGGCGAACACCGCGGCCAGCTCGCGCGGGTGGTGGCCGTAGTCGTCGACCAGCAGCACGCTGCCCTGGTCCAGCGCGATCTCGCCGCGCCGGTGGAAGCGCCGACCGACGCCCTGGAAGTTCTCCAGCGCCCGCGCCAGCGCATCGGCCTCGACGCCGAGCTGCCAGCCGATCGCCGCGGCGGCCAGCGCGTTCAGCACGTTGTGCCGGCCCGGCAGATTGAGCTTCACCGGCAGCGCCTCGGCCCGGCCCGGCAGCAGCAGCTCGAAATGCATCTCGAAGCCGTGCTGGCTCACGTTCTGCGCGCGTACGTCGGCGTCGGCGGCGTCGATGCCGTAGGTCATCACGCGGCGCGTGGTGGACTTCGCCAGCACGGCCACTTCCGGGTCGTCCGCGCACAGCACGGCCAGGCCGTAGAACGGCAACCGGTGCAGGAAGTCGGCGAACGCCTTCTTCACCTCGGCGAAATCGCCGTGGTAGTTCTCCAGGTGGTCGGCGTCGATGTTGGTCACCGCCGCGATCACCGGCGACAACAGCAGGAACGAGCCGTCGGATTCGTCCGCCTCGGCAACCAAGTACTGCCCGGTACCGAGCCGCGCGTTCGCGCCGGCCGCGTTGAGCTGGCCGCCGATCACGAAGGTCGGGTCGTAGCCCGCCTCGGCCAGCACGCTGGCGGTAAGGCTGGTGGTGGTGGTCTTGCCATGCGTGCCGGCGATCGCCACGCCGCGGCGGAAGCGCATCAGTTCGCCCAGCATCTCCGCGCGCGGGATCACCGGGATGCGCGCCTCGCGGGCGGCGACCAGCTCCGGGTTGTCCTGCCTGATCGCGCTGGAGGTCACCACCACGTCGGCATCGCCGATGTTTTCCACGGCGTGGCCGACGTGCACGTCGATGCCCAGTTGCCGCAGCCGCTGCGCGGTGGGCGAGTTGGCGCGGTCGGAACCGGACACCGCGTAGCCGAGGTTGTGCAGCACCTCGGCAATGCCGCTCATGCCGACACCGCCGATACCGATGAAGTGCACCCGGCGGAACGTGCTCATCGGGTCCTCATGCGCATGCAATCGACGCGGCGTCATGCGGCGACCTCCAGGCAAGCGCGCGCGATGACCTGCGCCGCATCGGGTTTCGCCAGCGTGCGCGCGGCTTCGGCCATCGCCAGCAGGCGGTGGCGATCGCCCAGCAGCGATGCCAACCGCTGCGCCAGAATCTGTACGTCCAGCTCGTTCTCCTGCATCAGTTCGGCGGCGCCGGCCGCCATCAGCACTTCGGCGTTGCATGTCTGGTGGTCGTCCACCGCATGCGGGAACGGCACCAGCACCGCGCCCAGCCCGGCCGCGGCCAGCTCGGCCAGGGTCAGTGCGCCGGCGCGGCACACGGCCAGGTCGGCCCAGCCGTAGCTGCCAGCCATGTCGTCGATGAACGCCACCACCTGTGCCTCGACGCCGGCCTGCGCATACGCTTCGCGAGCTTCGTCGAGGCCGCGGCTGCCGCACTGGTGCAGCACCTCGGGACGCTGCGCCGGGGGCAACTGCGTCAGCGCCCGCGGCAGCGCCAGGTTCAGCGCGCGGGCACCGAGGCTGCCGCCCAGTACCAGCAGACGCGGCTTGCCGTCGCGCCCCGCCATGCGCGCGGCCGGCGGCGGCAACGCGGCGATCGCCTCGCGCACCGGGTTGCCGACCCACTCGGCCCGCGGCAAGGCACCGGCGAAACCGGCCAGCACGCGCTTCGCCAGTCCGGCCAGCTTGCGGTTGGTGAAGCCGGCCACGCGGTTCTGCTCGTGCACCAGCAGCGGCCGGCGCAGCAGCCACGCGGCGAGGCCGCCAGGGCCGGCCACGTAACCGCCCATCGACAGCACGCTGCGCGGTTGCACCTGGCGCAACACGGCGAGCGAAGCAAACAGCGCACGTAGCAGCATCAGCGGCGCCAGCAGCCGGGTCTTGATGCCCTTGCCGCGCAGGCCCCCCACCGCCACGGTGTGCAACTCGATCTGCTGCGCCGGCACCACCTTCGTTTCCATCCCGCCGACCGCGCCCAGCCACACCACCGGCACGCCCTGCGCGTGCAGGCACTCGGCTACGGCGAGGCCGGGGAAGATGTGCCCGCCGGTACCGCCGGCCATGATGAGTACGGGCCGGGAATCGGGATTCGGGATTCGGGATTCGGCAGGGCGCTGCGCGCGAGCGTCAAGATTCTCCCGATGCTGGGCGTGCAACATCGCTGCAAGCCTGCGCGGCATGCCTTTGCGAATCCCGAATCCCGTATCTCGGCTTTCAACAGCCGAAGGGCTGGTCATCCCGGACGTGATCATGCCGCCACCGCCTCGCGCGGCTTCGCCGCGACGTTCGCGTCAAGCGCGGCCACCGCCGCCGGCATCCGCGTGGCCATCTGCCGTGCGTCCAGCGCGCGGTTGATCTCCCAGGTGGCGCGCAGCAGCACGCCGGCCATGGCACAGGTCAGCACCATCGACGAACCGCCGTAGCTGATCAGCGGCAGGGTCAGTCCCTTGGTCGGCAGCGCGCCCAGGTTCACGCCGACCGACACGAACGCCTGCATCGCCAGCATCAGCGAGATACCGAACGCGACGTAGCCGGCAAAGCGCTGGCCCACCTCGACGCCCTTCAGGCCCAGGTACAGACCGCGCCCCACCGCCAGGCCGAACAGGCCGATCACCAGCAGCACGCCGGCCAGCCCCAGCTCCTCGCCGATCACCGCGAAGATGAAGTCGGTATGGGCCTCCGGCAGGTAGGACAGCTTCAGCACGCTGGAGCCCAGGCCCACCCCGGTCCACTCGCCGCGGCCGATCGCCATCAGCGACTGGGTCAGCTGGAAGCCGTCGTTGAACGGGTCCTTCCACGGGTCCATGAACGAGGTCAGCCGCTTCATGCGGTAGCTTTCGCCGGTCGCCGCCACGTACAGCAGCGGCATCAGCGGCAGGCCCATCAGGAACAGGAAGATCGGCCGCGCTCCGCCCAGCCAGACCATCGCGATGGTCACCGCGATCACCAACGTGGCCGAGCCGAAGTCCGGCTGCGCCAGCAGCAGCAGCACGATCATGCCGGCCACCAGCAGCGGCTTGAACAAGCCCAGGAATTTCGTTTCCACGTTCTCGCGGTGGCGCACCAGGTAGCTGGCGACGTAGATCACCAGGATCAGCTTCACCGCCTCCACCGGCTGGAACGTGGTGACCAGCAGGTTCAGCCAGCGTCGCGCGCCGTTGATGCGCATGCCCAGGTGCGGCACGAACACCGCCAGCAGCATCAGGAACGCCAGCGCCAACAGCGGGAACGCGAACTTCTCCAGCAGCTTCAGCTCGGTGCGCATCGCCAGGCCGGCGGCGACCAGCCCGAAGCCGAGGAACAAGAGATGCCTCTTCAGGAAATAGAACGCGCCGAGGTGCTGGCTGTCGGCCACCGCGATCGAACTGGACGTCACCATCACCACGCCCACGCCGGCCAGCCCGACCAGCGCAACCAGCAGCCACAGATCGAAGCTGCCGCACGGACCGCTGCGCCGCTTGGCCTGGGTGGTGGCGTCAAACATGGGCGCCTCCCCTGGAGGCGCGGGATTCGGGATTCTGGATTCGAGATTCGGCAAAGCGGGCGCAGCGCGGCGCTACGGACTTGCGACCGCTCTTGCGAATCCCGAATCCCGAATCTCGAATCCCGGCTTTCATCATCAGCGCACCTTCAACGTGGCAAGGCCGATCAGCACCAGCACCACGCTGATGATCCAGAAGCGCACGATCACCCGCGGCTCCGGCCAGCCCTTCAGTTCGAAGTGGTGGTGGATCGGCGCCATGCGGAACACACGCTTGCCGGTGAGCTTGAAGCTCGCCACCTGGATCATCACCGAGGCGGTTTCCATCACGAACACGCCGCCCATCACCAGCAGCACGATCTCCTGGCGCACGATCACCGCCACGCAACCCAGCGCCGCGCCCATCGCCAGCGCGCCGACGTCGCCCATGAACACCTGCGCCGGATAGGTGTTGAACCACAGGAAGCCCAGCCCCGCGCCGGACAGCGCCCCAGTGAAGATCGCCAGCTCGCCCGCGCCGGGGATCGAGGGGATGCCCAGGTACTCGGAGAACACCTTGTTGCCGGCCAGGTAGGCGAATGCGCCGAGCGCGCCGGAAACCAGCACGGTGGGCATGATCGCCAGGCCGTCCAGCCCGTCGGTGAGATTCACCGCGTTGGAGAAGCCCACGATCATGAAATAGGTGATCACCACGAAAAACAGCCCCAGCGGCAGCACCACGTGCTTGAACAGCGGCACGTACAATGCGGTCTCCGCGGGCAGCTGGGCGGTGTGGTAGAGGAACAGCGCCGCGCCGAGGCCGAACACCGACTGCCAGAAATACTTCCAGCGACTGGCCAGGCCGCGGCTGTCCTTCAGCACCAGCTTGCGGTAGTCGTCGTAGAAGCCGATCGCACCGAAGCTCAGCAGCACTGCCAGCACCACCCACACGTAGCGGTTGTGCAGGTCGGCCCACAGCAAGGTGGCGACGGTGACCGAGAGCAGGATCATCACGCCGCCCATGGTCGGCGTGCCGGCCTTGACCAGGTGCGTCTGCGGACCATCGCTGCGCACCACCTGGCCGGCCTTCAGCGCCGCCAGCCGGTTGATCAGCCACGGTCCGCACCACAGCGACAGCGACAGCGCGGTGAGCGCGGCCATGATGGTGCGGAAGGTGATGTACTGGAACAGGTGCAGGGCGGTGAAATGTCGTGCCATCCAGTCGGCCAATTCAAGCAGCATCGGATGCGTCCCCCTTGTTCTTGCCGGCATGACCGCCGAGCGCCACCACCACCTGCTCCATTCCGGCCGAGCGCGAGCCCTTCACCAGGCAGGTGACGCCCGCGTGCAGTTGCGCCTGCAGCACGGCGATCAGCGCCGCCTTGTCCTCGAAATGCTCGCCGCCCGCGCCGAACGCCTCGACCGTGGCCACGCCGAGCGGACCGACGGCGAACAGCCGCTCGACCCCGCGCTCGCGCGCCCGCACGCCGATGCCGGCGTGCAGCGCGCGCGCGTCGGGGCCCAGCTCGGCCATGTCGCCCAGCACCAGCCAGCGTTCACCGCCGGCCAGCAGCAAGGTGTCGATCGCCGCCGCCATCGAGCTCGGGTTCGCGTTGTAGCTGTCGTCGATCAGCGTCCAGCCGCCAGTCATCGTTTCACGGCGCAGCCGGCCGGCCACGCCGGGCACCTGCTCCAGCCCGGCCACGATGGTGCCCAGCGGCACCTCCAGCGCCAGCGCCACCGCCGTGGCCGCCAGCGCGTTGGCGATGTTGTGGCGGCCGGGCAGCGGCAGCGCCACTTCGGCATCGCCCTGTGGCGTGCTGAGCACGAAGCGCGAGCCGTCCACGCGCTGCTCGACGATGTCGGCGCCGACGTCGGCCGGCTGCTCGAGACCGAAGCGCAGCACGCGGCGCGCGCCGGCCAGGCCGGCGAAGAAGCTGGCGAACGCGTCGTCGGCGTTGATGATCGCGATGCCATCGGCCGGCAAAGACTGGTATAGCGCGCCCTTGGTCTCGGCCACGCCCTCGATGCTGCCCATGCGCGCAAGATGCGCCGGCGCGATGAGCGTGACGAGGCCGATATCGGGCCGCGCGATGGCGGCCAGGTAGGCGATGTCGCCCGGCTTGCCGGCACCCATCTCGAACACCGCGTATCCGGTGTCCGGCGGCATCGCCAGCAGGCTCAGCGGCAGGCCCAGTTCATTGTTGAAGTTGCCGGCGCTGACGTGGGTGCGGCCGTGCCGCGACAGGATCGAGGCGACCAGCGTCTTCACCGTGGTCTTGCCGTTGGAGCCGGTGATGCCGACCACGCGCACGTTGCGCTGGGCGCGCACCGCACTGGCCAGGTCGCCGAGGGCCAGTTCCGTGTTGTCTACCAGCAGCTGCGGCAGCGCGCTGTCGACCTTGCGCGTCACCAGCGCAGCGACCGCGCCGCGCGCGGCGGCCTCGGCCAGGTAATCGTGGCCATCCACCCGCTCGCCCCTGATCGCCACGAACAGGTCGCCGGGCTTGAGCTTGCGCGTGTCGATGGCGACGCCGGTCACCTCGACGTCGCTGCCGAACAGGCAGCCATGGGTCCACAGCGCGATGGCGGCGAGCTTCATCACGGGCGTGCCTCCCTGCCGATCCGCTCCAGCACTGCGCGCGCCGCCGCCATATCGTCGAACGGACGCTTGCCGGCGGCGCCCTCCTGGTAGGTTTCGTGGCCCTTGCCGGCGATCAGCACCGCGTCACCGGCACGCGCCAGCTGCAGCGCGTCGGCGATCGCCACCGCCCGGTCGCGCTCGACCGCCATCGCGCGCGCCGCCGCCATGCCGGCGACGATCTGCGCCACGATCGCGTCGCCGTCCTCGCCACGCGGGTTGTCGTCGGTGACGATGGCCACGTCGGCCAGCCGCGCCGCGATCGCGCCCATCAGCGGACGCTTGCCGGCATCGCGCTCGCCGCCGCAGCCGAACACGCAGATCAGCTTGCCGGTGCAATGCGCGCGCACCGCGGTCAGCGCCTGCTCCAGCGCATCCGGCGTGTGCGCATAGTCGACCACCACCAGCGGCTGGCCCTGCACGCCGCCGAGCCGGCTCATGCGTCCGTTCACCGGCTGCAGCTGCGCGACCACCTCGACGATGCGCGCGAACGGCTCGCCCAGCGCGCCGAGGCAGGCCACCACGGCCAGCAGGTTGGCCACATTGAAGCGGCCGATCAGCTGGCTGCGCACCGCCCGCGTGCCCCACGGCGTGCGCAGCAGGAACGCCAGCCCTTCGGTCGAGCTGACGATCGCACTGGCGGCGACTTCCGCCTCTTCGTCGCCGGCCATGCTGAAACGCAGCCGCTCGACGCCGGCGGGCAACTGCCCGGCCAGCTCGCGACCGAACGCGTCGTCGATGTTGATCGCCGCGCTGCGCAGGCCCGGCCAGGCAAACAGCCTGGCCTTCGCCGCGCCGTAGGCCTGCATGCTGCCGTGGTAGTCCAGGTGGTCGCGGGTGAGGTTGGTGAACGCGGCCACCTCGTAATCCACCGCCGCCACGCGGCCCTGCTCCAGCGCGTGCGAGGACACCTCCATCGCGACGTGGCTGACATCCGCGTCGCGGAATTCCGCCAGCAGCGCCTGCACCGTCACCGCGTCGGGCGTGGTGCGCTCGCCTTCGTGCAACTGGCCATGCACGCCGGCGCCGAGCGTGCCGATCGACGCCGCGCGGTGGCCGAGCAGGGTCAGCGCCTGCGCCAGCAGCTGCACGCACGAGGTCTTGCCGTTGGTGCCAGTGACGCCGACCATGCGCATCGACTCGCTGGGGCGGCGGTAGAAGCGCGCGGCGATCTCGCTGACCTGGCCGTGCAGGCCCTCGATCCACAGCACGGGAACCTCGCCGACTGCCTGCGGCAGTCGACCCCTTCCGCCTTCGGCATCTGCCCCTGCAGGCAGGGGCAGGAATTCACCTGGCGCGGGCGCTTCCGCCAGCACCACGCGGGCACCACGCTGCACGGCGCCGGCGGCGAAGGTGATGCCGTGGGCGTGGCTGCCGCGCAGGGCGAAGAACGCGTCGCCGCGCTGCACCCGGCGCGAATCCAGGCTCAGGCCGGACACCACGATGCGGCCGACGTCCGGCGCCGCGGCGATCGGCGCGTCGGCGATGCCCAGCAGCAACTGGTCGAGGTGGCCGCTGCTCATGGCGTATCCTCGTCGACCGGGGCGTCGTCGATCGGCGCATCGACCGGCGGCTGCGCACCGACCAGCCCGGTGCCCTGCAACGGGCCGCCCACGTACCAGCGGCCGATGTTGTCCGGCGGCACGTCGAGCAGGCGCAGCGCGCCTTCCATCACCCGCGAGAACACCGGTCCGGACACGGTGCCGCCGTAGTAGCTGCCCTTCTGCGGGTTGTCGATCACCACTACCGCGGCCAGCCGCGGGTTGGACGCCGGTACGATGCCGGCGAACGCCGAGGTGTAGTTGCTCTTGGCGTAGCCGCCGATGCTGGCCTTGTGCGCGGTGCCGGTCTTGCCGGCCACGCTGTAGTTGGCGATGCGCGCCAGCGTGCCGGTGCTGCCCGGTCCGGTCACCGTCTCCATCATGCGCAGCAGCTGGCCTGCCACTTCCGGCGAGATGATCTGCTTGGAGGTGGCGTCGCCGCCCTTGATGAAGCTCGGGCTGTGCATCACGCCGCCGTCGGCGATGGTGGCGTAGGCGTTGACCAGCTGCAGCACGGTCACGTTGAGGCCGTAGCCGTAGCCGAGAATGGCCTTCTCCAGCGGGCGCCAGCTGCGGCCGATGCGCAGCGAGCCGGCAGCCTCGCCGGGGAAGCCGCTCTCGGTGCTGTTGCCGAAGCCGAACGCGCGGTAGGTGTCGTACATCAGCGCCGTGTCGAGCGTCATCGCGATGTGCGCAGCGCCCACGTTGCTCGACTTGGTGATCACCCCGGTCGGCGTCAGCAGCCCATAGTTGTGCGTGTCGTGGATGTCGTGGCCCTGGAAATACCAGTGGCCGCCGGTGGTGTCGATGATCGGGCTGGTCGGCGTGTACTTGCCGCTGGACAGTGCCGCCGCCATCAGGACCGGCTTGATGGTGGAGCCGGGCTCGAGCACGTCGGTCATCGCCCGGTTGCGCCGCTGGCCGGGCCGGCTGCCGCCGAGCGCGTTCGGGTTGTAGGTGGGCAGGTTGGCCATCGCCAGTACCTCGCCGGTTTTCACATCGAGCACCGCGATCGAGCCGGAGTCGGCCTGCGATTTCTCCAGCGCGTTCTTCAGCTCGCTGTAGGCGAGGAACTGGATGCGCCGGTCGATGCTGAGCGTGAGGTTCTGCCCCGGCTTCGGTGCGCGCACCTGCTCAAGGTCCTCCACCACCTGGCCCATGCGGTCGCGAATCACGCGTTTTGCGCCTGGCTTGCCGGCCAGCCAGTCGTCGTAGGCCAGCTCCAGGCCTTCCTGGCCGCGATCGTCGATGTTGGTGAAGCCGAGCACGTGCGCGGTCACTTCGCCGGACGGGTAGTAGCGCTTGAACTCGCGCTGGCCGTTGATGCCGGGAATGCCCAGGTCCAGCACCGCCTGCGCCGCCGCCGGCGCCATCTGCCGACGCAGATAGACGAACTCGCGGTCCGAGCGCTGCGCCAGCTGCGCCTTCAGACTGTCGGCGTCCACACCCAGCGCCTGCGCCAGCGCGGGGATGCGTTCGTCGCTGTCCAGCACCTCGGCCGGGTTGGCCCAGATCGACATCATCGGCGTGGACACCGCCAGCGGCTCGCCGTTGCGGTCGAAGATGGTGCCGCGCGACACCGGAATCGGCATCTCGCGCAGGAAGCGCGCATCGCCCTGGCGCTGGTAGAACTGCTTGCGCACCACCTGCAGGTCGAACGCACGCGCCACCAGCCCGACCGAGACCAGGCTCAGCAGGCCGACCACCACCACCATGCGCCGGCGCGCGCTGGGGCCGGCGCCGCGGCGGCGGCCGGGATGGGCGGGAGCGCGGTGGTTGCGCCAGCTCATCAGCGCAGCAACCGGATGTCTTGCGGACGCGGATCGACCATGCCCAGCTTCTGCCGGGCCTCGTCGTCGATGCGCCGCGGTTCGGCATAGGTGGCCTGCTCCAGCTCAAGCTTGCCGTACTCGATGTTCAGCTCGTCGCGCTGGTTCTGCAGCGCGGTCAGGTTGACGAACAGCACGCGACTCTCGTGGCGCGTCCACACCACGCCGAGCGCGCTGACCAGCACCGCGATCAGCAGCATCAGCAGGCTCAGGGCGCCGAGCGCCCTCACGTCAACTTCTCCGCCACGCGCAGCACGGCCGAGCGCGCGCGCGGGTTCGCCGCCTGCTCGGTCGCGGACGGGAACTGCGCCTTGCCGACCGGTGCAAGCCGCGCCGGCGCGGCTTGCACCGGTGGCCCGCGGCGGCTGTTCTGCACGCGGCCGGAGTGATCGCGGATGAACAGCTTCACCGCACGGTCTTCCAGCGAATGGAAGCTGATCACCGCCAGCCGGCCGCCGGGCTTGAGCCGCTCCAGCGCCGCATCCAGCCCCTGCTTGAGGGCATCCAGCTCGCCGTTCACGCGGATGCGCAGCGCCTGGAAGCTGCGCGTGGCCGGATGCTTGCCCGGCTCGCGCCGGCCCACCACGCGTTCGATCAGTGCGGCCAGCTGGCCGGTGCGAGTGAACGGGGTGGCATCGCGGTCGACCACGATGGCGCGGGCGATGCGCCGGCTGTGGCGCTCCTCGCCGTAGTGCCACAGCACGTCGGCGATCTCGCGCTCGCTGGCCTGGGCCAGGAATTCGGCGGCGCTCTCGCCCTGGGTGGGATCCATGCGCATGTCCAGCGGCGCGTCGGCCATGAAGCTGAAGCCGCGTGCGGCTTCATCCAGCTGCGGCGAGGACACGCCCAGGTCGAGCAGCACGCCATCGAGACCAGCGGTGGTCTCGTCCCACTCGGCCAGGCTGGAAAAATTCGCGTGGCGGATCGTCACGCGCGGATCGGCAGCGAATTCGGCCTGCGCCGTGGCGATCGCCGCGGGGTCGCGGTCCATCAGCAGCAGCCGGCCGTCGGAGCCCAGGCGCGACAGCACCGCGCGGGCGTGACCGCCGCGACCGAAGGTTCCATCGAGATAGCGCCCGCCCGCATGCACGGCGAGTCCCTCCACTGCTTCACCCAGCATCACCGGGATGTGCCGCAAAACTTGCTCGGCCATGCCGCACTCCCGCTCCCGTCCCACCCACATGCCGATCGCGCCTTACAGGCGCAATTCCGCCATTGCCTGCGTGATCTCCGCTTCGCCGATGGTCTGGCGGATCTTCTTGAGGTGTTCCTGCTCGCTCCACAGCTCGAACTTGTCGCCCATGCCCAGCAGCACCGCCTTCTTCTCGATGCCGGTGGTGGCGCGCTGGCTGGGCGGCAGCAGCACCCGCGCCGCCGAGTCGGGTTCGACCACCGCGGCCGCACCGACCAGCTTCATCTGCATGTCGCGATGCGCCTTGACCACCTTGGAAAGCGCGTTGACCTGGTCGCGCACCAATTCCCACGCCGCATACGGGAACAGCCACAGGCAGCCCGGCTCAAACGGGTTGTAGGTGATCACCAGACGATTGGCGCACTCGCCCGCCACCTGCTCCCGGTAGACGGTCGGGATGGTCAGGCGGCCCTTGTCGTCGATGGTGATGGCGGTTTCGCCCTGGAACACGATCAGCAGACTCCACTAAAACCCACGATTTCACACTGGAGCCCACGATAATCTCGCCCCATGAGACTGTCAAGGGAATTTCGCTTGTGAATCAAGGAGTAAAGGCAGAATGCTGACCATACGTGCAGCATTTTCTGAGGAACGCCAGCAAGGTGTTTGAAAGCAGGGAATTTTTTATAAATAAAAACACGTTGCCTCAGGCCCTCGCCTGGCGAAATCCCACCGGATCGGCACCGCGTAGCCACTCCGGCATGAACCACCGTTCACGCAGACGCCTGCATCGCCACCGCGACGAGGGGTCGCGATGGCGATGCAGGCATGGAAGAGGTGGAGTCGGCCTGTAAGCCGGGTTCTGTACGCCTTGCGGCGCGACAGTCATTCCTCTCGGCCAGGCGTCGCCGCCTGGCTCCAGCAACCTACCCGGGAACAACGCGGGCCGCGTTATCGTTCCCCTATTTGGTCTTGCTCCGAGTGGGGTTTACCGTGCCGTACGGCGTTGGCCCCGTACGCGGTGCGCTCTTACCGCACCCTTTCACCCTTGCCTGATCCTCTTGCGAGGCCATCGGCGGTCTGCTCTCTGTTGCACTGGCCGTCAGCTCACGCTGCCCAGGAGTTACCTGGCACTCTGCCCTGCGGAGCCCGGACTTTCCTCGATGCACTTGCGTGCGACGCGACTGTCCGGCCGACTCCGGGGGCCATTGTAATGGCCCGGGATTCGGGATTGGGGATTCGGGATTCGGAAAAGCTCGCCGAAACCAGCTTCACGATTCATACAAGGTCTTGCGCGGCGCGCCGCTGATCGCGGCCGCGAGTTTGGCGGCCTTGGCTGGGGGCAGCTCCTCGCGCAGGATGGCGAACACGCGCTGGCCCTCGGCCAGCTTCGCGTCGGCTTCCTCGCCGCGGCCGGCGACCAGGATCACGCATTCGCCGCGCTGCTGGTCGGGATCGTTCGCCACCCGTGCGGCCAGCTCCGCCAGCGGCTTGCCGATCACCGTCTCGAACAGCTTGGTCAGCTCGCGCGCCAGCACCGCCTCGCGCCCGGCGCCGAACACGTCGCGCATGTCGGCCAGGCTTTCGGCGACGCGGTGCGACGACTCATAGAAGATGAGCGTGCGCGCGTCGCCGGCCAGTTCCTGCAGCCGGCTGCGCCGCGACGCCGCCTTCGGCGGCAGGAAACCCTCGAACACGAAACGGTCGCTGGGCAGGCCGGCCACCGACAGCGCGGCGATCGCCGCGCAGGCGCCCGGCACCGGAATGCAACGGATGCCGGCGGCGCGCGCGGCGCGCACCAGCCGGAAACCCGGATCGCTGATCAGCGGCGTACCCGCATCGGAGATCAGCGCCACCGCCTCGCCAGCCTGCATGCGGCGCACGATCGACTCCACCGCCTCGCGCTCGTTGTGCTCGTGCAGCGCGATCAGCGGCGTGTCGATGTTGTGATGCACCAGCAACGGCCGGCTGTGGCGGGTGTCCTCGGCGGCGATCACCGCCACCTGGCGCAGCGTGTCGATGGCGCGCGCGGAAAGATCGTCGCGATGGCCGATCGGCGTGGCGACCACCCACAGGGAGCCTAATTCCGAGAGCCTGTTCATGATCTCCAAGTGCCCCGCGTTGTCATCGAGCGACTGTCAGGTGGTAGCGCGTAGCGCAGCGCCTGACTGGTTGTCAGGCCAAGCTGCGAGCGGCCGCCTGGCGGCCGCTCGATGGCAACCCGAAGGGCCGGGTCTGTTTGCCCGCATGTCGGCGTCATCACTCGGTCGTGGACGGACATCCACTCCTTCGTTCTTCCTTGACCAGCGCGCAAACAGTTCCCGGCGCGGGGCACTTGGAGATCATGAACAGGCTCTGGTGACATCTGCAAACTCCTGCGCCGTAAGCCGGCAAGTCGATCCGCTATGATCGCGCATTGATGACCATGACGAACAAGGGAATTCCCATGCGCTTCATGCGCCTCTCGCGCGTCGCCGCGACCGCACTGCTGGCCGCCCTGGTGCTGGTCGCCTGCGTGCCGGCCAACACGCCGCGTTCGCCGGCCGAGCTCGCCGCCGCGCAGAGCGCCGAAGCGCTGTCCCGCCAGGGCCAGTTCGACCAGGCCGCGCAGGCGTGGCTGGCGCTCGCCGCGCAATCGCGCGGCCACGCCGACAGCTACCGCCTGCTGGCCGCCGAGGCGTGGCGCGAGGAAGGCCAGCTCGACCGCGCCATCCCGGTACTGGCGGACATCAAGCGCCAGCGCCTGAGCGGCGACGAACCGCTGCGCTTCGACCTGCTGCAGGCCGAGCTCGCGCTCGACCGGCATGACGCCGCCACCGCGCTGCGGCTCACCACCCAGCCGAACGTGACGGTGCCCGCGCCACTGCAGTTGCGCCTGCTAGAGTGGCGCGCCCGCGCCATGGCCGCCAGCGGCGATCGCTGGGGCGCCGCCCGTACCCGCGTGCAGATGGACGGCCAATTGAGCGGCTACGACCACTCCCAGAATCGCCAGCAGGTTCTCGACCTGCTGGGCCAGGTCGGTGTCGACTCGCTCAAGCAGCGCGCCGCCGCGATGCAGCGCGGCGACCGCATGCTGCCGTGGGTGAATGAAGCGCTGAGCCGGCTCGGCGTCGCCGTGGCGCAGCCATCGCCGGAGCTGCAGCAACCGGTCGGCACCCTGCTGCCCGGCGCCGACGCGAACGTGCGCGAGGGCTACAAGGCGCCCAGCCAGGTCGCGCTGCTGCTGCCCAGCGACGGCAATTACGCCGCGGCGAGCACGGCCATCCGCGAAGGCTTCTTCGCCGCCTACCTTGACGCCGGGCGCAATCACGCGCCGCGCCCGTCGGTGCGCGTCTACGACAGCCAGGGCACCGCCGACGGCGCGGTCAAGGCATACCAGCAGGCGGTCAGCGACGGCGCCCGGCTGGTGGTCGGCCCGCTGACCCGCAGTGAGGTCGCCGCGGTGTTCAGCCAGCCGCGACTGCCGGTGCCGCTGCTGGCGCTGAACCACCCCGACGACAAGCAGTTGCCTGCGGGCGACGCTAGCGAATTCGGCCTGCTGCCGGAGACCGAAGGCGCCCAGGCCGCCGACCACATGGTCGAGCGCGGCCTGCGCCGCGTCTACGCAGTGGTTTCCACCGACGACTTCGCGCAGCGCGCCGCCGGCGCGTTCAAGGCCGAGCTGGCGGCGCGCGGCGGCGAGTTGGCCGGCATGGTCACCCTGCCGCCGGGCGTCACCAGTTACGCCAGCCTCATCGCCGGGCTGAAGCTTCCCGCCGGCACCAGTGCAGCGGCGGCGCCAGGCCAGCCCGCGGCAGCCGGCACCACCACGGCGCCTGCCGCCAGCGGCGCGGTCGGCGACACTGGCATCTTCATCAGCATGCGACCGGAGCAGGCGCGCCTGCTGCTGCCGCAACTGCGCATCGCGCAGGTGAACCTGCCGGTGTTTGCCACCTCGCACGTCTACGAAGGCAGCGACGACGTCGCCGCGAACCGCGATCTCGACGGGGTGGAATTCTGCGACGCGCCGTGGCTGTTCGACGCCCAGCCGGGCCTGCCCAACCACGACGGCATCGCCGCACGCCTGCCGGCCGCGCGCGGCGGCGCAGCGCGGCTGTTCGCGTTCGGCATGGATGCATGGAACCTGGTGCCCTACCTGGAATGGCTGCGCGCCCACCCGGGCAGCTACGTGCCCGGCGCCAGCGGCCAGCTCGCCGCCGACCAGTTCGGTCGGGTACGTCGGGTGCTGATCTGGGCGCAGTTCCAGAATGGCCTGGCGCGCCCGCTGGGCGGCAGCCTGCAACTGGACGACGCGCCCTCGAACGCGCCGCCCGCCAGCGCCGAGCCTGCGCCGGCGGGCTCCGCGCCGAGCGGAACCTTCCAGCCCGCCGCGAACTGATGCGCGCCGCCGGCGACGATTTCGAGCAGCGCGCCTGCGGCGAACTGGAACGCGCCGGCCTGAAACTGCTGGCGCGCAACTACACCACCCGCCACGGCGAGCTGGACCTGGTGATGCGCGACGGCGACGCCGTGGTCTTCGTCGAGGTGCGCTACCGGCGCAGCGCCAGCCATGGCGACGCCGTCGCCTCGGTCACCGCGGCCAAGCAGGCGAAGCTGATTCTTGCCGCGCAACACTGGCTCGCCGCGCACCCGCAGCACGCGCGGCGCAACTGCCGCTTCGACGTGGTGAGCTACGACGGCCCACCCGAGGCGATCCGCCGCGAATGGTTGCGCGGCGCGTTCGAAGCCGGCTGATCAGGTTCGGCTGATCTGGCGCAGCAACTTCTTCCCGCGAGTGGATTACGCTTTGTCGATGCCCCTGCCTGATGCACTGTTCGCCCGCCTGCGCGACATCTTTCCCGGCGACGCGCTCGCCACCCGCGAGGCCGAGCGACGCGCGTTCGCCCGCGACAACTCGCGCTACGAGCAGTTGCCCGAGGCCGTGGTGTTCCCCACCTCGCACGAACAGGTGGAGGTGCTGGTACGCGCCTGCCGCGAACATCGCGTACCGCTCACCGCCCGCGGCGGCGGCACCAGCTCCACCGGCGCCGCGGTGCCGGTGGCAGGCGGCGTGGTGGCGAGCTTCACCCGCATGGACCGCATCCTGTGCATTGCCCCCGACGATCGTCTTGCCGTAGTGCAGCCGGGCGTCACCAACGAGGTGCTGCAGCAGGCGCTGGCGCCACACGGTTTCTTCTGGGCGCCGGACCCGGGTTCGGCGCCGTGGTGCACGGTGGGCGGCAACCTCGCCTGCAATGCGGGTGGACCGCGCGCGGTGAAGTACGGCGCCACCCGCGACAACGTACTGGGCCTCGCCGGCGTGGCCGGCAGCGGCGTGGCTTTCCGTACCGGCACGCACACCACCAAGGACTCCACCGGCTATGACCTGACGCGTCTGCTGGTCGGCTCGGAAGGCACGCTGGCGCTCATCACCGAAGCCACGCTGAAGCTCACGCCCCGGCCTGCCGCGCTGCGCTCGCTGCGCGCCACCTATCGCGACACCGTATCGGCGGCGCAGGCGGTGGCGCGCATCATGGCGCAGCCGGCGACGCCTTCGGCGCTGGAGTTCATGGATGCATTGGCGCTCAAGCTGGCACGCGATCACGTGCCGGACGCCGGCGTGCCGGAGGCGGGTGCCCTGCTCCTGATCGAGGTCGATGGCACGCCGGAGACGGTAGGCTTTGCGCAGGACGCCGTGGCGCGCGCCGCGCACGGCGATGGCCTGATCGCGCTGGACGTGGCAGCGGACGCCGGCGGGAACGCCGCGCTGTGGGCCGCGCGCAAGGCGCTCTCGTTTGCCCAGCGCGCGGTGACCGAGCACAAGATCAACGAGGACGTGGTGGTACCGGTGAGCCGCCTGCCCGCGCTGGTGGACGGCGCCCAGGCGCTGGCGGCGAAGCACGCGGTGCCGCTGGTGTGCTTCGGTCACGCCGGCAACGGCAACCTGCACGTGAACCTGCTGCCACGCGACGTGGACGAAATCGAGCGCGCCTACGCGGCGCTGCCCGAGCTGTTCGCGCTGGTGCTGGCGCTGGGCGGCACGCTGTCGGGCGAACACGGCATCGGCTTGGTCAAGCGCGAGTTCATGCCGCTGGCGCTGGAGCCGGCCACGCTGGGGCTGATGCGCGGCATCAGGGCCGCGTTCGATCCGGACGGCATCCTCAATCCGGGGAAATTGCTGCCTTGAGCGGCGGGATGCGGGATTTCGAGTTACCGGACACACGAAAGCGGTAGCGGGAGTGGTTGCAGATGGGAAACGGGAGAAGCACGGACAACCTTGGGCAGCAGCACACCCTGGACGCGTTGCTGACGGAGATCCGCTGTGGCCATACCTGCGCGATGCAGCAGCCGCCGGGGCGGCGGCCGGTACTGCAGGCTTCCACGCGCTCGCGCCTGCTGATCGTCAGCCAGGCACCGGGGCGCAAGGTGGAGGAGAGCGGCATTCCGTTCGACGACGTCAGCGGTGAGCGCCTGCGCGACTGGCTGCGGATCGACCGCGCCGCGTTCTACGACGCCGATCGCGTGGCGATCGTGCCGATGGATTTCTGCTACCCGGGCAAGGGCAGAAGTGGCGACCTGCCGCCACGGCCGGCGTGCGCGGCCATCTGGCATCCGCGCCTGTTCGCGTTGCTCGGCCAGGTGCAACTGACCCTCGCCATCGGGCAGTACGCGCAGGTAGGCATGCTCGGTGACGCGCGCGATGCCACGCTCACGGACACCGTGCGCAACTGGCGCACGCACCTGGCCCGCGGCGTGCTGCCGCTGCCGCATCCGAGTCCGCGCAACCGCCCGTGGGTAATGCACCACCCGTGGTTCGAGGCCGAGCTGCTGCCGGTGCTGCGCGAGCGCGTGGCCGTGGCGCTGGCCGACACCGATTGAGCTGCCGCATCGCACCTTGCCGCTTGGCGCCGGCGTCGTCTAACCTGCCCTGCCACGACATCGTGGCCACGGGGTCGACCCCGGCCTTGCAGGGGAAACCTCGTCCATGAGCCTCAAGCTCCGCCTTACCGTACTCAATTTCTTCCAGTACTACATCTGGGGCGCCTGGCTGCTGACCATCGGCACCTGGTGGTTCCAGACCCAGCACTGGTCGGGCACCAGCTTCGGCGCGATCTTCTCGACCATGGGCATCGCCTCGCTGTTCATGCCGTCGCTGGTCGGCATCGTGGCGGACAAGTGGATCAACGCCGAACGCCTGTACGGCATGCTGCAGATCGCCGGCGCGGTGGTGCTGTTCGCGATCCCGCACGTGCGCGACCCGGAGCAGATGTTCTGGGTGACGCTGCTGAACATGTGCTTCTACATGCCCACCATCTCGCTGGCGATCACGGTGGCCTACAACGCGCTCAAGCAGGACGGCCTGGACGTGGTGGCCGCCTACCCGCCGATTCGCGTGTGGGGCACGATCGGTTTCATCGCCGCCACCTGGACCACCAGCCTGCTCGGCTTCAAGGCTTCGCCGGCGCAGTTCCACGTGGCCGCGGCCGCCTCGCTGCTGCTGGGTCTGTATGCCTTCACCCTGCCCAAGTGCCCGCCCAAGCTGGGCGCTGCCCAGGGGCGCAGCCTGGTCGATCGGCTCGGCCTCACCTCGTTCGTGCTGTTCAGGAACCGCAACATGGCGGTGTTCTTCCTCTTCGCGATGTTGCTGGGCGCGGCGCTGCAGCTGACTAACGCCTACGGCGACGCCTTCCTCAGCGACTTCGTCAAGGTGCCCGAGTACGCCAACCTGCTGGCGGTAAAGTACTCCACCATCATCATCTCGATCTCGCAGTTTTCCGAAACCGCCTTCATCCTCACCATCCCGTTCTTCCTCAAGCGCTTCGGCATCAAGGCGGTGATGACGATGAGCATGCTGGCCTGGGTGCTGCGCTTCGGCCTGTTCGCGTTCGGCGACCCGGCCGGCGGGCTGTGGATGATCGCGCTCTCGTGCATCATCTACGGCATGGCGTTCGACTTCTTCAACATTTCCGGCTCGCTGTTCGTCGAGAGCCAGGCCGACCCGAAGATCCGCGCCAGCGCGCAGGGCCTGTTCATGCTGATGACCAACGGCGTCGGCGCAGTGCTGGGCAGCCTGATCGCCGGCTTCGTGATCGACCACTTCTTCACCAACCACCAGTGCGACGATGCGGTGGCGATCTGCAAGGACTGGCAGGGCATCTGGCTGGCGTTCGCCAGCTATTCGCTGGTGATGGCGCTGCTGTTCGTGCCGCTGTTCAAGCACCGACACGATCCGGTCGCGGCGCAACGGGCCGTGCCGACGCACTGAACCGGGCGAAGCAGGTGCGGCGGCATTTATTATTGCGGGGTCTTCGCGGATCAGTGTGGGTGGATTTTGGCGTTATCGGGTAGCGGTGGCAGGAAGCTGGCGATGACCTTGAG
>NZ_JBYTEM010000046.1:0-26693 GCF_058789735.1 Rhodanobacter sp. FW106-PBR-R2A-1-15
ATCACCCGGTTCCCCCGATGATCAGTCGGGAATGCTCGACCCTGACAGGTCGGACATCAAGACCTAAGGAGCGCACCTTGTGCGCGAGCTTTTCGTCACGCGACGAAGAGCATCGCGCACAGGGTGCGCTCCTACACGTCTTGTTCGAGGAAGCGGTGCCGCTTGGTCACGGCGTCCAGCTCCAGCAGGGTCTCCAGCAGCGCCTCCATTTTGTCCAGCGGCCACGCGTTCGGGCCGTCGGACAATGCCTTGCTGGGATCGGGATGGGTCTCGGCGAACAGGCCGGCCACGCCGACCGCGACCGCCGCACGCGCCAGTACCGGCACGAACTCGCGCTGGCCGCCGGAGCTGGCACCCTGGCCGCCCGGCAGCTGCACCGAGTGGGTGGCGTCGAACACCACTGGGCAGCCGGTTTCGCGCATCACGCTGAGCGAGCGCATGTCCGAGACGAGATTGTTGTAGCCGAAGCTGGCGCCGCGTTCGCAGACCATGATGTGGTCGTTGCCGACGGCCTTGGCCTTGGCCACCACGTGCCTCATGTCCCACGGCGCCAGGAACTGGCCCTTCTTGATGTTCACCGGCTTGCCGGCGCGCGCCACCTTCTGGATGAAGTCGGTCTGCCGGCACAGGAAGGCCGGCGTCTGCAGCACGTCGACCACCGATGCCACTTCGTCCATCGGGGTGTACTCGTGCACGTCGGTGAGCACCGGCACGCCGATCTGCCGCTTCACCTCGCCCAGGATGCGCAGGCCCTCCTCCATACCCGGACCACGGAAGCTGTCGCCGGAGGAACGGTTGGCCTTGTCGAAGCTCGACTTGAAGATGAAGTTCACGCCGAGTCGCGCGGTGATTTCCTTCAGCGTGCCGGCGGTGTCCAGCTGCAACTGCTCGGACTCCACCACGCAGGGGCCGGCAATCAGGAACAGCGGCTGGTCCAGGCCAACCTCGAAGTTGCAAAGTTTCATCGCTGCAGCCCTCGTGGCTGCAGCGACGTCGTCGGCCCGTCATCCCGGCCATGGATTGGCCGGGACCCAGTTACAGGGAGGTGAATAGCCTTCATGCCACGTGCTCTCTGGCCAGCTTCTCGCCCTCGCGCACGGCCTTGTATTCGCGCGCGGCACGCACGAAGCCGATGAACAAGGGGTGGCCGTCGCGCGGGGTGGAGGTGAACTCCGGGTGCGCCTGGCAGCCGAGGAACCACGGGTGCTGCTGTTGCGGCAACTCGACGATCTCCACCAGCAGGTCGTCCATCGACTTGCCGGAGATCACCAGGCCCAGGTCCTCGAAGCTCTGGCGATAGCGGTTGTTGAACTCGTAGCGGTGGCGATGGCGCTCGCGCACCACGTCCTGGCCGTACAGCTCGCGCGCCAGCGTGCCGGCCTTGAGGCGGCATTCCTGCGCGCCCAGGCGCATGGTGCCGCCGAGGTCGGAACGGTCGCTGCGCTGCTCGACTTCGCCGCTCGCGGTGGTCCATTCGGTGATCAGCGCGATCACCGGGTTCGACGTGTTGCGGTCGTTCTCGCTGGAGTCGGCGTCTTCCAGACCGGCGACGTGGCGGGCGAAATCCACCACCGCCGCGTGCATGCCGTAGCAGATGCCGAAGTACGGCACGCCGCGCTCACGGGCGTACTTTGCCGCCAGCACCTTGCCCTCGAAGCCGCGCTTGCCGAAACCACCGGGCACCAGGATCGCATCGGCCTTGCCGAGCACCTTCGCGGCGCCTTCGGCCTCCACCTGCTCGGAGTCGACCCAGTCCAGGTTCACCCGCGTCAGCTGCTTGATGCCGCCGTGGCGCAGCGCCTCGCCCAGCGACTTGTAGGCGTCCTTGTGCTCGACGTACTTGCCGACAATGGCGATGGTGACCTCGCTCTTCGGATGCTCCACCGCATCGACCGTGCGCTGCCATTCGGACAGGTCCGCCGGCTTGGCGTCCAGGCCGAGCCTCTTCACCACGATGTCGTCCAGCCCCTGCTGGTGCAGGTACAACGGCTGCTTGTAGATGATGTCCACGTCGGTGGCGCTGATCACCGCGTTTTCCGGCACGTTGGTGAACAGCGCGATCTTGCGCCGCTCGCTCTCGGGCAGCGGCTGCTCGCAGCGGCACAGCAGGACGTCCGGCTGGATGCCGATCGAGCGCAGTTCCTTCACCGAGTGCTGGGTGGGCTTGGTCTTGATCTCGCCGGCGGCCTTGATGTACGGCACCAGGGTGAGGTGCATGAACACCACCTTCTCCGGGCCATGCTCGATGCGCAGCTGGCGGATCGCCTCCAGGAACGGCAGCGACTCGATATCGCCCACCGTGCCGCCGATCTCCACCAGCGCCACGTCGAAGCCGCGGGTGGCCTCGTGGATGCAGTGCTTGATCTCGTCGGTGATATGCGGGATCACCTGCACGGTGGCGCCGAGATAGTCGCCGCGGCGCTCCTTGCGGATCACGCTCTCGTAAATCTTGCCGGTGGTGATCGAGTTCTTGCCGGTCAGGCGGGTGCGCACGAAGCGCTCGTAGTGGCCGAGGTCGAGGTCGGTCTCGGCGCCGTCGTCGGTCACGTAGACCTCGCCGTGCTGGAACGGACTCATCGTGCCCGGATCCACGTTGATGTAGGGATCGAGCTTCATCATGGTGACCGAAAGGCCGCGTGCTTCGAGAATGGAAGCGAGCGACGCCGCAGCAATGCCCTTGCCAAGCGAGGACACCACACCGCCGGTGACGAAAATCAGGGGGGTCATGGAAAGCAGCCGTGCTGGAAATTGGCATTTTAGCCGCAGAAGCGTCGCACTGCGAGATGGCGCAACGGAATTCGTCGCGATCGGTTCATTTCCGACGCCCTTGCAATGGATGAAACGGCCGCACAGCGCCTGCTAGCATGGCCGGATGAACAACCCCGTCCCCGCCCGCCTCGCCGCCCTGCGCGCGGCCATGCAGCAGCACGGCATCGCCGCCGTACTCGTTCCCAGCGCCGATCCGCACCTGTCCGAATACCTGCCCGCCCACTGGGCCGCGCGCGAATGGCTGTCCGGTTTCACCGGTTCGGCCGGCACCCTGGTCGTCGGCCGCGAGCAGGCCTGGTTGTGGACCGACTCGCGCTATTTCTCGCAGGCCGAGCAGCAACTGGCCGGCAGCGGCATCAGCTTGATGAAGCTGCGCGTGCCGCACACGCCTGAACACCTCGAATGGCTGCAGCAGCATCTGCACGACGGCGACGTGCTGGCCGTGGCCGGCGACAGCGTGGCGGTGGCTACCCGCAACCAGATCGAACGCCGGTTGGCCGACACCGGCGCCTCGGTGCGCACCGACCTGGACCTGCCCGGCACGGTCTGGACGGACCGCCCGGCGCTGCCGCAGGCGCCGGTGGTCGAGCACGAGCTGGTCTGGGCCTGCATCCCGCGCGCCGACAAGCTCGCCCGCCTGCGCAAGGCGATGCACAAGCTCGGCGCCACCCACCACCTGCTGTCCAGCCTGGACGACATCGCCTGGCTGACCAACCTGCGCGGCAGCGACGTCGAGTGCAATCCGGTGTTCCTGGCCCACCTGCTGGTGCAGGTCGATGGCCGCGCCACGCTGTTCGTGAGCCGCGCCAAGCTCGGCGACGCGCTGGTGGCGAAGCTGGCCGCTGACGGCATCGGCATCGCCGACTACGCCTCGATCACCTCGACGCTTGAGGAACTGGGTGTGGACAACCGCCTGCTGCTGGACGACGGCCGGGTGGTCAGCGCGATCGCCGCGGCAATCCCGCCAGAAGTGACCCGAATCGAGGCGGCCAACCCGAGCACCGCGTTCAAGGCGGTCAAGAGTGCCGCCGAGCTGGAACACATCCGCGACGTGATGCGCCGCGACGGCGCCGCGCTGGTGCGCGCCTTCCGCCGGCTGGAGCAGCGCCTCGCCGCCGGCATGACGGTGACCGAGCTGGACGTCGACACCCTGCTCCACGAGGAACGCTCGGCCCAGCCCGGCTGGGTCGGCGAAAGCTTCGCCACCATCGCCGGCTACCAGGCCAACGGCGCGCTGCCGCACTACCGCGCCACGCCCGAATCACACGCCACGCTGCAGGCCAGGGGTCTGCTGCTGGTCGACTCCGGCGGCCAGTACCTGGGCGGCACCACCGACATCACCCGCGTGCTGGCGCTGGGCGAGACCACGCCGGAACAGCGCCGCGACGCCACCCTGGTGCTGAAGGGCATGATCGGGTTGTCGCGCGCGCGCTTCCCCAGGGGCGCCAGCGGCCCGCAGCTGGATGCACTGGCGCGCGCGCCGCTGTGGGCCTCGGGCATGGATTACGGCCATGGCACCGGCCACGGCGTGGGCTACTTCCTCAACGTGCACGAAGGGCCGCAGTCGATCCGCCCGCCGGTCGCCGGCGGCGCGCTGGTGGCGCTGGAGCCGGGCATGATCAGCTCGATCGAGCCGGGTCTGTACAAGCCCGGCCGGCACGGCATCCGCCACGAGAACCTGGCGGTGGTGGTCGAGGCCGACCGCACCGAATTCGGCGAATTCCTCGCCTTCGAGACGCTGACCATGTGTCCGTTCGACCGCCGCGCGCTGGAACCGAGCCTGCTCAACCCGGAGGAACGCGCCTGGCTGGACGACTACCACGCCAGCGTGCGCGCCGCACTCAGCCCGCTGCTGGACGACGCCGACCTGGAATGGCTGAACCGCCACTGCGCGCCGCTGTAGGCATGTTGTAGGAGCGCACCCTGTGCGCGATGCTCTTCGTCACGGTGTGGAAAAGCATCGCGCGCACAGGGTGCGCTCCTCCGTCGCTTCAGCGGAAGTGCGTGGCGTCCACGTCGACGGCGACCGGCTGCATGAAGTACTCGTGCAGGTATTTCTCGCCTTCGTCGCAGAACACCGTCACCACGGTCTTGAGCTCCGGGAAGTTCTGCCGGATGCGCTTGGCCGCCAGCAGGTGCGCGCCGGAACTCGGACCGCAGAACAGTCCGTAGCTGCGCGCCAGCCGCTTCATCTCGCTCACCGCATCGGCGCTGAACACGCTCAGCACCTCGTTCACCAGTCCGGCATGGCGCTGGAAGATGCCCGGCACGAAGCCGTCGGAAATGCCCTCGATGGTATGCGCGGCGATCTCGCCGCACAGGATCGTGCAGGATTCGGACGGCTCCATCGCAAACAGCCGCACGGCCGGGTTGGCCGCGCGGAATGCCTGGCCCACGCCGATCAGCGTGCCGCCAGTGCCCACGCCCAGCACCAGCGCGTCGGGCACGCGACCTGCCGGCAGCTGGGCGAGGATTTCCGGACCGAGGATCAGCCGGTTCTCCTCCACGTTCCACTCCGACTCGAACTGGCTCGGCGCGAAGTAGCCGGGCTGCTGGCCGAGTTCACGCGCGCGCACCAGCGCCTCGTTGACATGGAAGTTGCCGCAGAACAGCACGTCGGCGCCGTACGCCCGCGAGATCGCCACGCGCTCGCTGGACATGCCCTCGGGCATCACCACCAGCATGCGGTAGCCTTTCACCGCCGCCACCATCGACAGCGCGTTGCCGGTGTTGCCGCTGGTCGCCTCGACGATGGTGTCGCCGGGCTTGAGCAAACCTTCCCGCTCCGCCCGCTCGACCATGTACTTGGCGATGCGCGCCTTGATCGAGCCGGAGGGATTGAGGAACTCGATCTTGGCGTAGACGCCCTCGATCTCCAGCAGCGGCGTGTCGCCCACCGCATCGAGGATGTTGTCCGATACCGTGCTGAACCGCGCGGCCATTTCAGCCCGCCCCGTGCGCGTCGTGCGCATGCTGCATCACGTCCAGCGCCAGCGTCGAGTGCGCGTAGGCGCCACCGGCGCGCATCTCGGCGGCCACCCAGATGGCCTCCATGATCTGCTGTTCGCTGGCGCCCTGCTTCAAGGCTCCGGCCGTATGTCCCTTGATGCAGTAGGGGCACTGGGTGACATGCGCCACCGCCACCGCGATCAGCTGCTTGGTGACGGCCGGCAGCGCGCCGTCGGCGAACACCGCGGCGCTGAACGCCTTGAACGCGTCCAGCGGCGCGGGTGCCAGTTCGCGCCGCTTGCGCGCCAGTTCTGCGGTCGACTGCGGGTACATCGTCGTGTCCATGCCATCCTCCTCGATGAATCAGGTGAAAACTCAATGCCGCGTCGACACCGTGCCCAGCACCCAGCTCGGCGGGTCGCTGGCCGGGAAGCTCTGGGCGAGCTCGTCGTCGATGCGCCGCTCCCACGCCAGCACCGATTCATCGGCTTCCAGTGTGGGCGGCCTGCGGCCGGACGCAGCCACGGCGCCGGCGGAATCCGGCCCGACCAGCGAGCGGCGGGGGAGACGATGTGCAATGGAAGGAAACATGACGGTACCTCCTGATGTCGGTGGACATCGAAGCATTGGACCGGCCCGTCGCGCCCAGGTCACAGTCCCAGGTTGTTGTGCTCCAGCACGCGTTCGGCGCGATAACTCGAACGAACCAGCGGTCCGGCGACCGCCTCCACGAAACCCTTGCCGAGCGCCAGTTCCCGGTAATGGCGGAATTCGTCCGGCGTGACGAAACGCTGCACTGGCAGGTGGTGCGGGCTGGGCCGCATGTACTGACCCAGCGTAACCACGTCGACGTTGGCGCCGCGTATATCGTCCAGCGTGCGCTCGATCTCCGCGTCGGTCTCGCCCAGGCCCAGCATCAGGCTGGTCTTGGTCAACGTCTGCGGCGCGTGCCGCTTGGCGAAGGCCAGCACGCCGAGCGTCTGCGCGTAGCCGGCGCGCGGGTCGCGCACGGCATGGGTCAGCCGCTCCACCGTCTCGATGTTCTGCGCATAGGTGACCAGGCCGGCGTCGAGCACGGTCGCCACGGCGGCGTGGTTGCCGGCGAAGTCCGGGGTCAGCGCCTCCACCGCCGCCTGCGGCGCGCGCTGGTGGATCGCCCGCACGCAGGCGGCGTAGTGCGCTGCACCGCCGTCGGCGAGGTCGTCGCGATCGACCGAGGTCAGCACCACGTACTTCAGCCCCATCAGCGCCACCGCGTCGGCCACCTGCAGCGGTTCCAGCGGATCGAGCCAGCCCTGCGGGTTGCCGGTGCTGACCGAGCAGAACTTGCACGCGCGCGTGCACACCGAGCCCATCAGCATCAGCGTGGCCGTGCCGCGGCCCCAGCACTCGGCGATATTGGGGCACTTGGATTCGGCGCACACGGTGTTGAGCTGGTGCGTGCGCACGATGTCGGCCACTTCTTCGTAGTGCGCGCCGCTGGGCAGCTTCACGCGCAGCCACGGCGGCTTGCGGCCGACGTCGGGTTCATGGCTGTGCGTATTGGGCTTCTGCCCGCCCTTTACCGCGCGGGTGCCCTGCGGGCTGGTGAATTTGCTGCCGTCGGGGACTGAATGACTGCTGGACATGAAGGAAGATGCGTGGCTGGCGGGACTGCAGCCAGTGTCCTGCGCCGCGCCGCCGCCTGCCCTGATGCACATCAAGGCAGCCGGGCCGGCGCCATGCAGGGGCACCGATCAACTGCGCTTGGGCGGCACCAGCTTCAGCCGCGTCGGCACCGGTGGCTGGCTCGGGCACAGCAGATGCTGCACATCTTCGGGCCGCAGCGGGTAGGAGTACAGGTAACCCTGCCCCTCGATGCAGCCGCTGCGCAGCAGGAAATCATGCTGCGCCTCGGTCTCGATGCCCTCGGCGATGGTGGTCAGGCCGAGGCTCTTCGCCATCGCCAGGATCGCCCCGGCGATCGCCGCGTCATTGCTGTTGCCGGGCAACCCGATGATGAAGGAGCGGTCGATCTTCAGACAGGTCACCGCCGGCAGCTTGAGGTAGGCCATCGAGGAATAGCCGGTGCCAAAATCGTCGATGGCCACCGCGATGCCAAGCGTGTCCAGGGTCTGCATGGTGCGCTCGATGTCGTCGCCCAGGCGCAGCATCGCGCTCTCGGTGATCTCCAGCAGCAGGCGCCGGGGCGCCAGCCGCCGCGACTGCAGGTTGCGGCTGATCCCGTCGACGAAGGCCGGGTGGCCGAACCAACGCGCCGAAATGTTCACCGCCACGCGGATCGGCGGTACGCCGGCCAGGTCCCAGGCCTGGATCTGCGCACAGGTGGTCTGCATCACCCATTCGTCGATGCGGCGGATCAGGCCCAGGCTCTCTGCCACCGGGATGAACTCGGCCGGCAGCACCTCACCGCGCTCCGGATGCTGCCAGCGCAGCAGCGCCTCCACCGCCACGATGCGGCCGCTGCGCAGCTCGACGCTGGGCTGGAACACCAGCTGGAACTCGTTGCGCGCCAGCGCCTGGCGCAACTCGGCGGCCAGCTGCAGGCGCCGGCGGGTGTCGGCGTGCATCATCGGCGTGTAGAAGCGGAACGCATTGCGTTCCTCGGTTTTCGCCGCGTACATCGCCGCGTCGGCGTTCGCGATCAGCGCCAGCGCATTGTCGCCGTCCAGCGGATAGCCGGCCACGCCGATGCTGGCGCTCAGCACGATCTCGTAGTCGTCCACCAGGAACGGCTCGGACAAGGTGGCGAGCAGCCGGCTGACGATGGTCCTGCCGTCTTCGCGCAGGATCAGCCGCGGGATCAGCACGGTGAACTCGTCACCGCCGATGCGCCCGGCCACGTCGCCTTCGGACAGCTGCCGGCGGATCCGTTCGGCCACCTTGACCAGCAGGCGGTCGCCGATCGCATGGCTGTAGCTGTCGTTGACGATCTTGAACGCATCCAGGTCGATGAACAGCACCACCACCGCCAGCCGCTCGCGTTCGGCCACCGCGATCGCCTCGGCGCAGTGCCGCTCGAACTCCGCGCGGTTGGCCAGGCCGGTCAGCGGATCGTGCCGCGCCATCTGTTCCAGCCGGCGCTGGTTCGCCTTCGCCTCGTGGATGTCGGTGAGTACGGCGACGTAGTAGACCACCTGGTCATTGGCATCGCGGATCGCGCTGAGGCTGAGGTGCTCGGGATAGCTGCTGCCGTCGCTGCGCGTGCTCAGTACCTCGCCCATCCAGTTGTGGCCGGCCGCCACGCTGTCCCAGATCGACGGCGGCAGCGGCTGGCCGCCGGGCAGGCGGCGGGTGTCGTCGAGGCGCTTGCCGTGCAGCGCCTGGGCGGTAAAACCGGTCAGCTCGGCATGCGCCGCATTGGCCGAAATCACCTGCCGCGCGGCATCGGCGATGAGCACGCCTTCGGCGATGCTGGCCAGTGCCTCGGCGGCGATGCGCCGATCACGCTCCAGCGCCACCCGCTCGGAGATGTCGCGGATGATCGCCTGGCGCACCGGCTGGCTGCCCCAGTTGACCAGGCTGGTCTGCGTTTCCACCGGACGGGTGCGGCCCTTGGCCCCGAGCAGCACGTTGGCAGCGGCCTGCCCGGTTTTCTGCCCCGCCATGGATTGCATGAACAGGTGCACGAAGCGGTCACCGACCAGTTCGCCCGCGCTGCGTCCGGTCCACGCCGAAGCGGTGCGGTTGACGTCCAGGATCCGCCCGCTGGCCTCGTCGACCATCACGATCGCATCGGCGGCGCTGTCGAACAGCAGGCGGTAGCGCTCCTCGCTGCCGCGAATGCTGGCCAGAGTGCGGTGCGCCATATCCAGCCATAGCAGGACGGCAATGCAGGCGGCGCTCAATACGCCAATGAACAGCATGTGACCCATCCACGTCGTGCCATGGGCCACTTCGAGTGAAAATCGGTTGGCCTTCGGCTCGATCGAATCGTTCAGGGCATGAATGCGGCCACGCTGGATGGCTGCCTGTTGAACCGAAACGGCCCCGGCGGCATATGTGCGCTCCAGCTCCTTGGCAATGGCGGCAAGTTGGGCAATCTCCACGTCGCTGGAGCGCCATGCCGCCAGTGCATCACGCAAATAAGGCGCTCTGGAAAAATGCTCCAGCACGAAAATCATGCCAGGCTTCGCCGTCGGCATGACGTTGCCATGGACAAACGCCCTGTCCACCACTGCCTGGTCGAAATACCCCGACGCAATCTCGTCTCGCGCCAGCCGATCGGAGTCGAGGGTGGAGTAATTCCGCCAGAACCCGGCAAGATCGGCGGAATTGCCGGTGACCGCATAGCCATCCAGGGCAATGACCGCCTGCTTCTGCGCTTTGGACCAGACACTCTCGCTGTTGAGAAACCCAGCGAGAGTGACCTGGGTCTGCAGGGCAAACCACGTCAGCCCGAGGATCATGGCCAACATCACCACCAGCGCATAGGCCAGCGGCAGCATGCGTCGTGACAAAGGTTGCTGCAACATGGGGGATGCCTTGCGCATGCGCAAAGTTATCTCATGCCTGACCCGTCAATGGAACGCCTTGCCCCATGTCCCGATGACCGTCAGGCAGCCACTTCCTTCATCAAGGTGGATGGGCTGCGTGCCTGCATGCAGAGGTCGCCAACGATCCGCATACTCGTATAGCTTCTGCGGACGCACTCGCCCAGATGAGTCACCTCGTCAATCTTCGGCGTCCTGCCCAGCAGTGTGCAGACTATCTCCAGTGCCTCCCACGGGTGGATGTCGTCGTAGGCCGCGTGCAGTTGAAGCCAACGCAGGCTACCGGTCCTGGTTCTGGGGGGAAAGCTCTCGGCGTAAGCGGTGCTTTCATAGATGGGCCGCGACCATTCACCGGTCACTCCTTCGATCGCATAGTTGGTGGCGATCATTCCCGCTGCCAGCGTCCCGATGGTGCTGATTTCCTCACACCAGTTGGCCAGAGTCTGCGTGCCATGCGGGGGCCGTGCACTCAGCACCTCCTCGCGAGGCACGCCGGAGCCTTCTGCCCAGGCAAGCCAGTATTCCGCATGATTCTGTTCGACCCGGATATTGCGCACCAGCCAGCGGCGTGCCATGTCGTCGCCAAGGCTGCGTCCGTATTGGGTCTTCAGCAGATTCAACGCCATGAAACTCGGAAAGCGCTCAATGAACGGCCAGACCCCCACCATGAAACTGGCGGTGGAGGTCTGGCCAAGCCGAACTTCCCGCATCATCGCCCACAACTCATGATCCAACACGCTCTGCTTGGTGCTTTCGCAGTCGGCCACCATGTCCTGTGCCCACTGCGGGTAGCTGCCCAGTTCGGTCAACGGGCCGGTGCGCTCAAAAGGGGTATGCATGTGATTTTTCCTCGGTCGTCAATGGTGCTGCAGTGGACTGCAGCGTCGATGGCCGGCCCGGAAGGCAGAAGCTCCGATACCGACCGCCATCCGGCATCGCGGTGATGCCGAAACTCTCTGGTGCATGACCCTGGTGGCGGCGCCCCTTGCGTACGCGGTCGGAGCCGTGGCCGCCGCCGGCGCCGTGCAAGGCCATGGCGGTGCTTCACACCCGGCTCCATCCCCCGATCGATGCCAGTGCGGCACAGCCTTCACACGTCCTGCACGGAAAGAAGAAAAAGCTTGCCGCGGCCATCCTGAGTGAATCCACAGCAGACACGATCCGGTTCCAGCACGGGCGGCGACTGCGTCCCCGATACCGCCCGATACTCGCCCACACATCGCGGAAGAGGAAGCACCATGAGCATCGCCGCCCAGCCATTGACTGCGGAAGATCCGGAACTCTCCCCCTGGTGGCTGCGAACGGTGCTGATCGTGATGGTGCTGGGCTTCGCCGGGCTGCTCGCGATCACCACGCTGGCCTACCGCAATGCCCCACCGATTCCTGCCCATGTGGTGGACGTGCAGGGCAACCAGTTGTTCAGCGGCGACGACATTCGCGACGGCCAGGCGGTTTTCCTGAAATACGGCCTGATGGACAACGGCAGCATCTGGGGCCACGGGGCCTATCTCGGTCCGGACTACTCGGCCGCGGCGCTGCACCGCATCGGCGAGGACGCTACCGATGCCATCGCGCAGCAGCAGTATCACCAACCGCTGGCCGAACTGGCGCCGGCCCGGCAGGCGGCGGTGCGCGCGGAGACCGCGGTGGAACTGAAGACCAATCGCTACGATCCGGCCAGCGACACGCTGCAGCTGACCGCACCGGAGGTGACGGCGTACCATCAGCAGGTTCCCCACTGGACCGACTACTTCCTGCACCCGGAACGCAACGGCGGGCTCAAGGCCGGGCTGATCACCGACCCGACCGAACTGCACCAGTTCACCGCGTTCGTGACCTGGGCGGCCTGGGCCTCGGTGGCGAACCGCCCCGGCGAGAACTACTCCTACACCAACAACTTCCCCTACGACCCCGCCGTCGGCAACACACCGGTGCCAGGGGCGCTGCTGTGGAGCGCGCTCAGCCTGATCGTGCTGCTGGCCGGCATCGCCGTGGTGCTGCTGATGTTCGGCAAGTTCGACTACCTCGGCTGGATCAGCCGCGGCCAGCACATCCACCCCCACCTGCTGCCGGGCGTGGCCGGTCCCGGCCAGCGCGCACTGGTGAAGTTCTTCATGGTGGTGGCGCTGCTGTTCCTGATGCAGACCCTGGTCGGCGGCGCGGCGGCGCATTACCGCGCCGACCCGGGCAGCTTCTACGGCTTCCAGCTGGAAACGATCTTCCCCAGCAACCTGATGCGTACCTGGCACCTGCAGACGGCGATCTTCTGGATCGCCACCGCCTACGTGGCCGCTGCGCTGTTCCTCGGCCGCACGCTGCGCAGCGACGAGCCGCGCTGGTTCGCGCCGTGGGTGCACCTGCTGTTCGGCGCATTCGTGGTGGTGATCGGCGGCAGCCTGCTCGGCGAGTGGCTGGGCATTTCGCAGGTGCTCGGCAAGTGGTGGTTCTGGCTGGGCAACCAGGGCTGGGAGTTCCTGGAGCTGGGCCGCCTCTGGCAGTTGCTGCTGGTGGTCGGCCTGCTGGTCTGGTTCGCCATGGTGTGGCTGCTGGTGCGCCCGCGTTCGCTGGCCAATCCGGAGTCGAAGCCGCTGGTGAAGATGTTCCTGTTCGCCACGGTGGCGATCCCGGTGTTCTACATCCCCGCGCTGTTCTTCGGCGCCAAGACGAACTACACCGTGGTCGACACCTGGCGCTTCTGGATCATCCACCTGTGGGTCGAGGGCTTCTTCGAGTTCTTCGCCACCACCGTAGTGGCGCTGACCTTCTACCAACTGGGGCTGACTCGCCGCAACGTGGCGCTGCGGGTGATCTACCTGGACGGCATCCTGTACTTCCTCGGCGGCCTGATCGGCACCGGCCACCACTGGTATTTCACCGGGCAGACCAGCGTCAACATGGCGATGTCGGCGATGATCTCGGTGCTGGAGGTGGTGCCGCTGACCCTGCTCACGCTGGACGCCTGGGACTTCGTGCGCACCACCCGCGGCCAGTGCGACATCTGCGGCAAGTCGGTGGCGGTGCCGCACCGCTGGACGTTCTACTTCCTGATCGCGGTGGGCGTGTGGAACTTCATCGGCGCCGGTATCTTCGGCTTCCTGATCAACCTGCCGATCGTCAGCTACTACGAAGTCGGCACGCAGCTCACGCCGAACCACGGCCACGCCGCGATGATGGGCGTGTTTGGCATGCTGGCGCTGGCGCTGATGGTGTTCACGCTGCGCCAGACCAGCAGCGACGAGCGCTGGGCCGGTATGGAGAAATACGTGCGGACCGGCTTCTGGGGCACCAATATCGGCCTGGCCATGATGGTGGTGTTCAGCCTGTTCCCCAGCGGCGTGCTGCAGGTGTGGGACGTGATCCAGCACGGCTACTGGCACGCCCGCGCGTTCGACTACATCGGCAGCCCGCGCTCGCACCTGATCGAATGGATGCGCCTGCCTGGCGACCTGGTGTTCATCATCTTCGGCGCGATCCCGCTGACCATCGCCGCGATCAAGGGTTGGCTGGGCGTACGCGCGACGCCGTCATCCGGCTGAACCGGCACCGGCGGGCCGGATCGGCCGCGGCGCACTTCGCAGTACGCCGCGCCCGGCCCTCGGGGGCTCACTTGTGAAGAAAACCACATCCTGTGGTTTTCTTCAGTCGCGAGTCCGGTACACGCCCGGACTCGCTCACATGAAACAGTCACTGGCGTGATTGTTTCATGTCCGGCCATCGGGCAACCGCTCCCTGCGTTGCCTCAACTCGGGCATCGGGCAACTGCTCCTGCGTTGCCTCAACTCGGGCATCCATGCCCTCGCCGTGGCCTCGCCGTGGCCGGCCTGAGAGGTTGAAAAAATCACAACCTCTCAGTCGTGATGCTCGCGCAGCTGCGGCGGAATCCTGGCCTGCTCCAGCCCGCCCTGCTCAAGCCAGTGCCGGGTCTCGGAGCGGGCGCGGGCAATCAACCTGGCTGCCGCGGAGTAGTCGTACGGTGAAACGTCGAGCGGACACAGGCTGGGCACGATGCGCAGCTCCACTGCGGTACCGGCAAAGCGCTCGGCGTCATACACCAGTTGCCGCGCCACCAGCAGACTGAGCGCATGCATGGCGCGTGCGATCGCACCCGGCGGCGCCCGTTCCAATGCGCAGGCGAACCCGGTGGGCAGCACGATCACCCGCGTGGCGCCAAGCCCGACCGCGGCCGAGATCGGCGTGTTGTTGGTTACCCCGCCATCGACCAGCCAGCGCGTGCCGATGCGCACCGGCGGATACACGCCGGGAATCGCGGCACTGGCCAGCACGGCATCCACCGCCGCACCGGCGGACAGCAACACCTCCTGGCCATTCAGCATGTCCGACGCCACCAGGTGTACCGGCAGCGCCGCGTCTTCCAGCTGCCGGTAAGGCAGGTGGCGCTCGAGCAGGCGCCGCAGCCCGGACGAATCCACCAGATGGTCGCGCCGGCGCAGCAGGCCGAACACGCTGCCCAGGTTGAACGGCAGCACGTCGCTGCGCTTCAGCGCGCACCAGATCCGCTCCAGCTCGCGCGCACCGGTGTTCGTCGGGTCGCCGGCGAAGTACGCCGCGTTGATCGCGCCGGCCGAGGCGCCGACCAGGAATGCCGGCGTCTCACCCCAGTCGAGCAGGGCCTGCAGCATGCCCACCTCGATCGCGCCGAGGCTGCCGCCGCCGGCCAGCACGAAGGCCGTGCGCCGCTGCGCACTCCCGACGGTCGGTTTCGCCTCTGCCATCTCGGCCACCTGCATGCGTCGATATTACGGCGCGCCCGGTCATCTGACGCATGCCGCAGTGGCAGGTTCCTCGCGCGGGCCCGCGGCAGGCCATCCCGTTGTCGTTGCGCCGTCAGCCGGCCGGCGTGTTCGGCACCATCACCATCCACGACACGCCGAAACGGTCGACCAGCATGCCGAAGCTGGAGGTGAAGAAGGTCGCCATCAGCGGCTGTTGCACCTCGCCTTCATCGGCGAGCGCATCGAACATGCGCTTCGCCGCGGCGTCGTCATCGGCCGAAAGCGCCAGCGAGAACCCGTCGAACTCGGGCGCGCCGCCGCTGTAGCCGTCCGAGACCAGCACCTGGCTGGCGCCGATCTGCAGGCAGGCGTGCATCACCTTGTCCGCCGGCAGCTGCGTGCCGTCCGGGCACTGGGCGGAGCCTGCGGGGCCGTCGCCGTAGCGCATCAGCATGACCACCTCGGCGCCGATCGCCCGGCGGTAGAACGCAATGGCCTCTTCGCAATGGCCGTCGAAGAACAGGTAGGGCTGGACTTGCATGGGGGTGACCTCGTCGTCGGGTGGGCAAAGCGGAGCCGGCGCACCGGCTCACTGGGACACGACGAACGGCCCGCCCGCCAATCGACAAGGTCAGCGCATGCTGCCGCTGTCCAGGTAACGCTGGTGCCAGGACAGCGCCTCGTTCAGCAGGTGCGGCGTGTGCTTGCCGTAGCTGTCGCGGCAGGCGCGGTCGAAGTAGTCCTGCAGCATCGGCCGGTAGTCCGGGTGCGCGCACTGCGCGATCACCGCCCGCGCCCGCTGCTTCGGCGACAGCCCGCGCAGGTCGGCCAGGCCCTGCTCGGTCACCACCAGGCCCACGTCGTGCTCGGTGTGGTCGACGTGGCTGACCATCGGCACCAGCGACGAGATGGCACCGCCCTTGGCCGTGCTCGGACTCATGAAGCACGACAGGAAACCGTTGCGGGCGAAATCGCCGGAGCCGCCGATGCCGTTGATGATGCGGCTGCCGGCGACGTGGGTGGAATTGATGTTGCCGTAGATGTCGGCCTCGACCATGCCGTTCATCGCGATGCAGCCGAGCCGGCGCACCAGCTCGGCGTGGTTGGACATCTCCTGCGGACGCAGCACGATGTGCTGGCGGTAGAAGTCGATGTGGCGCACGAACTCCTCCACGCCCTCGGGACTCAGCGACAGCGAGGTGGCCGAGGCCATCGCGATGGTGCCGTCGCTGATCAGCTCCAGCATGCCGTCCTGGATCACCTCGGTGAACGCGGTCAGACCGCGGAAGCCGCCCTCGCGCAGGCCGCCCAGCACCGCGTTGGCGATGTTGCCCACGCCCGACTGCAGCGGCAGCAGCTGTTCGCCCAGCCTGCCGGCGGCGATCTCGTGGCGGAAGAACTCCACCAGGTGTCCGGCGATGCTTCGCGACGCCTCGTCCGGCGGCGCGAAACGGCCCAGCCGGTCGGGCGCATCGGTTTCCACCACCGCAACCACCTTGTCCAGGTCGCAGCGCAGGTACGGCTCGCCGATGCGGTCGCCCGGCTGCAGCAGCGGGATCGGCTTGCGATGCGGCGGCAGCGCGGTGCCGTAGTAGATGTCGTGCATGCCGTCGAGCCCTTCGGGCTGGCGCCGGTTCACCTCCAGGATCACCTTGTCGGCCAGGTCCAGCCAGGTCTTGTTGTTGCCTACCGAAGTGGACGGCACCAGCCGGCCGTCCGGCAGGATGCCGGCGACCTCGACCAGTGCCACGTCGATCTTGCCGAGGAAACCGCACCACGCGTACTGCGCCACCTGGCCCAGGTGGATGTCCATGTACTCGATCTGGCCGGCATTGATGCGCGCGCGCAGCTCGGGGTCGGACTGGTACGGCAGGCGGAAGTCGATGCCGCCCACGCGCGCCAGCGCGCCGTCCAGCTCCGGCGCGGTCGAGGCCCCAGTGAGGATGCGCAGCGCGAACTTGTCGCCGCGCTCGTGCGCCGTGGAGATCCGCGTGGCCAGCGCCAGCGGCACGGCCTTGGGATAGCCAGCCCCGGTGAAGCCGCTCATGCCCACCGTCATGCCCGGCAGGATCAGCTCGGCCGCCTGCTCCGCCGACATGCGGCGTGCGGCCAGACCGGTATGTGCAATTCGTGTCGTCATGGTTTTTCAACTCTCCAAAGGGGCTCGAACAGGCCGCAGCCGCAAAGGTCGCCCAGACCGTGGCCCTGTCCGGAGCCCCATTCTGGGTACGTCGGCGCGAACCGCCAAGGCGACCTTCGGCGCATGCGTCAAATCGTCACATTACTGCATCGTTTTGCAAGCGTAGCCCGTTGATGGTCAACTCCACGGCACATGTTGCGCCAACACGTCCAGGGGAAATGACAGACCGATGCCCACGCACACTGCGAAGGACTCGCGCCACCTGCCGCGCCTGCTGCTGGCCACCGCGCTGCTCGCGTACGGGCTGGTTGCCAACGCACAGAGTACCCCGCCCGCCGAACGGGCCCGCTGGCAGCGCCAGGCGCAGGCGATCACCATCACCCGCGACGACTGGGGCATCGCCCACGTGCACGGCAGGACCGACGCCGACGCGGTGTTCGGCATGGCCTACGCCCAGGCCGAGGACGACTTCAACCGGGTCGAGACGAACTATCTCAACGCGCTGGGCCGGCTGGCCGAGGCCGAAGGCGAAGCGGCGATCTGGAGCGACCTGCGCCAGCAGTTGTTCATTGACCCGGTCGAGCTGAAGGCGCTGTACGCGAAGAGTCCCGCCTGGCTGCAGGCGCTGATGAACAGCTGGGCCGACGGACTCAACTGGTACCTCGCCACGCACCCGGACGTGCATCCGCGCGTCATCAAACATTTCGAACCATGGATGGCGCTCAGCTTCAGCGAGGGCAGCATCGGCGGCGACATCGAGCGCGTCTCGTTGAAACAGCTCGAAGCGTTCTACGGCTGCAACCCCGCCGCGCTGGCGCGCGCCGACACGCCGTCCAGCTGGGTCGAGCCGACCGGCTCGAACGGCTTCGCGATCGCACCCAAGCTCAGCGCCGACGGCCACGCGCTGCTGTGGATCAACCCGCACACCTCGTTCTTCTTCCGCTCCGAATTGCAGATGAGCAGCGACGAAGGCCTGGACGCCTACGGCGCGGTGACCTGGGGCCAGTTCTTCGTCTACCAGGGCTTCAACCGCCACATCGGCTGGATGCACACTTCCACCGGCGCCGACGTGGTCGACGAGTTCGCCGAAACCATCGTGCACCAGGGCGGCCAGCTGTTCTACCGCTACGGCAAGGAACTGCGGCCGGTCGCCACGCGCACGATCCGCGTGGCCTACCGCGCGAAGGACGGCAGCATGGCCACGCGCAACTTCGAGGCGCACTTCACCCACCACGGCCCGATCGTGCGCGAAGCCGACGGCAAGTGGATCGCCATCGCGCTGATGAACAAGCCGATGGAGGCACTGCAGCAGAGCTGGCTGCGCACCAAGGCCAGCGACTACGCCAGTTACCTGAAGGTGGCCGAGCTGAAGGCCAACTCGTCCAACAACACCATCTTCGCCGACGACAAGGGCGAGATCGCGTACCTGCACCCGCAGTTCATCCCCAGGCGCGACAACCGCTTCGACTACACCAAGCCGGTCGACGGCAGCAACCCGGCCACCGACTGGCAGGGCCTGCACGAGCTCGACGAGGCGCCGCACCTGCTCAACCCGTCGAACGGCTGGATCATGAACACCAACAACTGGCCGTACTCCGCCGCCGGCGCGTTCAGTCCGAAGCAGGCGGACTACCCGCGCTACATGGACAGCTTCGGCGAAAACCCGCGCGGCATCCACGCCACCCGTGTGCTGGACCGCGTGCGCGACTTCAGCCAGACCTCGCTGATCAGCGCCGCGTTCGACTCCTACCTGCCCGCGTTCTCGCGGCTGGTGCCGGTGCTGGTGCACGACTACGACATGCTGCCCGACCACGATCCGCTGAAGTCGCGCCTGGCCGGCCAGGTCGCACTGCTGCGCAGCTGGGACTACCGCTGGGGAATCGCCTCGATGCCAACCACGCTGGCGGTGTTCTGGGGCGACATGCTGTGGGACAAGCTGCACGCCGAGGCCGCATCCAAAGACCAGTCGGTGTACGACTACATGGCCGGCGACGCCGGTGCCAGGGCGCGGCTGGACACGCTAGCCGAAGCCTCCGACCGGCTGCAGCAGGATTTCGGCAGCTGGGGCGTGCCATGGGGCGAGGTCAACCGCTACCAGCGCAACGACGGCGCCATCGTGCAGAAATTCGACGACGCCAGGCCGAGCATCCCGGTGCCGTTCGTGTCCTCGCGCTGGGGCTCGCTGGCCTCGTTCGGCGCGCACCGCTGGCCCGGCACGAAGAAGTATTACGGCACCAGCGGCAACAGCTTCGTGGCGGTGGTGGAGTTCGGCCCGAAGGTGAGCGCCCGCGCGATTACCGCCGGCGGCGAGAACGGGCACCCCGGCTCGAAGCATTTCAATGACGAGGCCGAGCGCTACACCACCGGCAACCTGCGTACGGTGTACTTCTGGCCGGAGCAACTGAAGGGGCACACCGAGCGGGTCTACCACCCGGGCAACTGAAACACTGCGCGGGAAACGCCATCTTTCCCAGGCTGCGAACCGCCGCGCTACGCGGCGGTGCCGAACAGCATGCCCACGCCAGTGGTGACCGCCATCGCCAGCGCGCCCCAGAACGTGATGCGCATGGCGCCGACGCCCATCTTCGCACCGCCGGCCCACGCCGCCACCGCGCCGAGCACGGCGAGGAACACCAGTGAAGTGGCGAACACCAGCCACAGCAAGCTCGCCGCCGGCGCCAGCGCCACCACCAGCAGCGGCAGCGCGGAACCCACCGCGAAACTCAGCGCCGAGGCGCCGGCCGCCTGCAGCGGCCGCGCCTTCAACGTCTCGGTGATGCCCAGTTCGTCGCGGGCGTGGGCATCCAGCGCGTCGTGCGCCATCAGCTGGTCGGCCACCTGCCGCGCCAGCTGCGGGTCGAGCCCGCGGCCGACGTAGATCGTCGCCAGCTCGCGGTGCTCGGCCTCGGTCTGGGTCTGCAGCTCCAGATGCTCGCGCTCGAGTTCGGCGTGTTCGCTGTCGGCCTGCGAATGCACCGACACGTACTCACCGGCGGCCATCGACATCGCCCCCGCCACCAGCCCGGCGACGCCGGCGACCAGGATGTTCTGTCCGCTGGCATGCGCGGCGGCCACGCCCAGCACCAGGCTGGCGGTCGAGACGATGCCGTCGTTCGCGCCCAGCACCGCGGCGCGCAGCCAGCCGATGCGGTCGGTACGGTGTCGTTCGTGATGGTGTCGTGGCATGCCGGTGATCCCGCGGGTCGGATGGTGCATTGTGCGCAAGTTGACGCGCGGTGGCGCGAACGTATCTCGTCCCGCCAGGCGACGCTAGGCGCTGGCCTTCACGCCGCCCTTCAGAAGACCCAGGCGCAGCAGGCTCTCGGCGCTGGCGACCACGGCATCCTGCGGCGCGCGCGGCGACCAGCCCAGCACGCGTCGGGCCTTGGCGGCGCTGGCGTTCTTGCGCATGCCCAGCTCGGGCAGGATCTGCCGCACCGCGGGGTCGCGCAGCGCCGCCAGGCGCACCAGCCAGTTGGGCAACTGCCGCCTGGGCACCCGGCGCGCCGCTGCGCCCAGTTGCTGCCGCAGCGTCCGGGCGATCTCGCGAATCCACATGAAATCCCCCGCAACGGCGAGAAAGCGCTCGCCCGCGGCGGCCGGATCGGTCATGGCACGCAGGTGCAGCTCGGCCACGTCGCGCACGTCGACCACGCCGAAGCACAGCTGCGGGCAGCCGGGCACGGCACCGTCCATCAGCCGCTGCACCAGCAGGATCGAGGTGGAATAGTCCGGCCCCAGCACCGGGCCGAACACACCCACCGGATTGACCACCGCAAGCTCCAGCGTGCCGCCCTCGCGCGCAATGAAATCCCACGCGGCGCGTTCGGCCAGGGTCTTGGACTTGACGTAGGGCAGCACGCCTTCACCGTCGAGGTCGGTCCAGTCCGTCTCGTCGAACGGCGCCGTCTGCGGCGCATGGCCGTAGCCGACCGCCGCGAACGAGGAGGTCAGCACCACGCGCCGCACGCCGGCGTCGCGCGCGGCGCGCAGCACGCGCAGCGCGCCATCGCGGGCGGGCGCGATCAGCTCGTCCTCGTGCTGCGGGAGGTCCGGCGGGAACGGCGAGGCCACGTGCAGCACATAGTCGCAACCGGCCACCGCTTGCGGCCAGCCGGCATCGCACTCCAGGTCGGCCTCGACGAAGGACAGCCGCTCGCCCGGCTCCGCCCCGCCCTGCTTCAGCATGGCGCGCACCGCGGCCTCGCGCCCGAGGCTGCGTACGCTGGTGCGCACGCGATGCCCCGCGGCCAGCAATTGCAGGATGCAGTGGCTGCCGATGAAACCCGACCCGCCGGTGACCAGTACCGTGCCCATGACGACCCTCCCGATGTATCCGCTTGCCGCGCCGGACCGCGTGTTCAGCCGCGGCTGGGAATCTGCAGCCCGCGCTGTACCGCCGGCCGCGCCAGGCCGCGTTCAAGCCAGCCGCCGACGTGGGCGTAGCGGTCGTAGTCGACCAGCTCGCGCGCTTCGTACCAGGTGATCAGGTTGTTGACCCAGCCCAGCGTGGCGATGTCGGCGATGCTGTACTCGTCGCCCATGATCCACTCGCGCCCGGCAAGGCGCCCGTCCAGCACGCCGAGCAGGCGCTTCGACTCGTTGACGTAGCGCGCCAGCGGCCGCTTGTCCTCGTACTCGCGGCCGGCGTATTTGTGGAAGAAGCCCAGCTGACCGAACATCGGCCCGATCGAGGCCATCTGGAAGAACAGCCACTGGATCGTCTCCCAGCGCCGCGCCGGATCGGCGCTCAGGAACTGGCCGCTCTTCTCTGCCAGGTACAGCAGGATCGCGCCCGACTCGAACAACGCCAGCGGCTCGCCGCCGGGGCCGGTGGGGTCGATGATCGCGGGGATCTTGCCGTTGGGGTTGAGCGCGAGGAACTCCGGCGTATGGCTCTCGTCGTTGCCGATGTCGACCAGATGCGGCTCGTATGGCAACCCGGTCTCCTCCAGCATGATCGACACCTTCACCCCGTTCGGCGTGCTGAGCGAATAGAGCTGGATGCGCTCCGGATGCCGTGCTGGCCAGCGCGTGTTGACGGGAAAATCGGATAGCCGGGTCACGTGGTACTCCTGCGGGGCGGGGAAAGCGCACGGTAAGTTGTCCCGCCAGCGGGTTCAACCCGCGCTGCTGGCGCGATGCCGGCGTTGCCACCGCGGACGCCGTGTTTCACGCGACCACACGGCGGATCACGCCGGCGCCCGGCGCCATGACCAGAACCCGATATCGCGCCGGTGGCGATAGCCCATCCGCTCGTACATCGACTCCGCGCGCCGGTTCTGGTGGCTCACGTGCAGGAACGGCAGGCGGCCGCGTTCGAGGTTGTCGTTCGACAGCAGCGCCAGCAGCCGGCGCGCATAGCCACGGCCGGTGAAGTCGGGGTGCGTGCATACCGCGCTGATCTCCTGCTGCGCCTCCATGCCCAGTCGCTCGCCGATCATCGCCGCCAGCCGGCCGTCCTGGTAGATGCCGAAGTAGCGGCCCAGTTCCATCGTGCGCGGCCGGAAGTAGTGCGGATACACCAGCGCGGTCAGCGCCAGCACGTCGGCGCGATGCGCCGCGGTCAACTCGACCACCGGCGGTCCGTCGACCGCCGTGATCGGCGCCGGACACACCATCTGCGCCAGCGGAGCGAACGCCTCGAGCGTCCCGCCGCGCGGCGACGACGGCGCCACGCCCAGCAGGTAGACCGATTCGCCTGGCTCGACCAGCGACGCCAGCGCCCCGGTCATGTCCGCCTCCGCGCTGGCCAAGCCGAGGAATGGAGCAAAAGCCGCGGGATAACGCGCCACGTCGCCGTGGCGCAGCGCGATGGCCCGGTGCCGGCTGCACAACGCGGACCAGAACGGGTTGTCGAGCTCGGCCGGGTTCATGCCGCCATGCTAGCGCGCCGCTGCAGCGCCGGCGGCGCCAGTCACAGCACCTGGCAGGCTTCCAGGTAATTGCCGTCCGGGTCGGTGAAGCCGAAAAAACGCACGCCGGCGCCCGTCCCCACTGGCTCGGGCGTACCGCCGTGAGCCGTCACGAAGGCATGCGCGGCGTCGGCGTCCGCGACCGCCAGAATCGGATAGGTTCCCGCGCGTCCCGTCGTGGCGTGGCCGGTTTCCTGGAGCTTGCGTTGCCACAAGGTGAGGCTGGTATCGCCGAGCGGCAGCACCGCCAATCCTTCGCCACCTTCGAAATAGATCGGCTCGACCGCCAGCAGGCGCTGGTACCACGGCAAGGCATGGGCGAGATCGCGCACGCGCACGATGACCGTGCCGATGCGCAGGAATGGCGTGGTGGCTGGCATGCATGTCCCCCGGCAAGAGTCCCCGCAGGGGCGTCCGGCGATCGTCCGGGCCGGGGCGGAGAAACTCAAGTGCTCCACGCCCGGCAAGGGCCTGCGCTAGCGCAGGCCCACCGTGCCGTTCGCCGCCTTCACCAGCTTGGCCGGGTCGTAGCCCATGCCGTCCTTGAACACCAGTTCGACCTTCTCGATGTCCTTGATGTTCTCGGCCGGATTGCCGTCGAGCAGCACCAGGTCGGCGGCCTTGCCCACCTCGATCGAGCCGATGCGCTGGTCCTCGCCCATGAAGCGGGCGCCGTTGAGGGTGGCGATCTGGATCGCCTGCAACGGGGTGAATCCAGCCTCGACCAGCAGTTCCACTTCGCGCTGGTCGCCGTAGCCGGCGATCACGCCGCCATAGCCGGTGGGGTCCAGGCCGGCCAGCAGGGTGCCGCCCTGCTGCACGAACGCATGCTCGAAATCCTGCTCCAGCTTGAACACCTTCGGCCACGGCGAATCGTGCATGCCGGCGATGCGCTCGCGGCTCGCCAGGTACTCCACTCGCGTTTCCGGCAGCATCGCATCCAGCACGCGCTGATCCACCGGCGCGCGGCCGGGCACGAAGGTCTCGAACACCGGCAGGGTCGAGGTGATCGCCACATGCTTCGCCACCAGGGTCCTGATCAACTGCTGGATGCGCGGATCGTCCACGCGCATCGTCGCCAGCTGGGCCAGCGCGGCCTTGGTGTCGGGGCAGACATCGGGCTGCTTGCCGGCGCTGAATTCGGTGTCCACCGGCAAGCCGTGCTCCAGGTCATCGATGCCAAGCCCGACCGCCTCGGTGAAACCGATCGCGCACAGGTGGCCGGTCACCTGCACGTGCTTCGCGTGCGCCACCGCGATCGCCGCGGACAGCTCGGCGCGGGTGATGTGCATGTATGCCTTGAACGAGGTTGCGCCCTCGCCGATCCAGTAGTTGACCGTCTCGGTGGCGTCGGCCGCATCGGCCAGCTCGTGCATCTGCGGCGTGAAGCTGCCCTTGCCTTCCAGGTACGGCCCGGTGGTGTGCATCTTCGGTCCGGGGATCTTGCCGACGTCGATCGCCTTCTTCAGCTCCAGGTCGGTGTACGGCTCGGTGCTGCCGGTGGTGCGGATGCTGGTGACGCCGCCGGCCAGGTACAGCTTGGGAAAGCTCGATGCCTGCTCGGGATAGATCGCATCCTTCGCCTCCGGATTCACCTTCGGCGCCGGATAGAACATGTGGTCGTGCATGCCGACCAGGCCGGGGATCAGCGTGTGCCCGCTGCCGTCGATCACGGTCGCGCCCTTCGGCAGCTTCACGTGCCTGCCGAGCGCCGCGATCAGGCCGTCGCGCAGCAGCACCGTCTGCTTCTCCCGCGCCGGCGTGCCGTGGCCGTCGATCACCCGCACATGGGTGATCGCGATCAGCGGCTGCGCGTACTTCACGTACTGCAACGTCCGCGCCGACAGCTGCGGCGCCTGCGCCCAGGCAGACGAAACGGCGCACAGCCCGGCCAGCGCAGTGACCAGCAAGGCATCCCGGCGGGTACGTGGTGGCGCCAGGACGGGCGCGAGGCGGCGGGCTTGCACGGGCATGGTCGGGTTCCCCAGTGGCAGGGCGGGCAGCAGCCCGCGAGCGCGCCAAGTTACTCCGATGAAATCCGCGATGTCACAATGGCACGACGTCGTTCCGTCTGCCTGCGCTCTGTTTTCAGGCCCGCCGCGCCCTCATATCCAGCCGATGACTCCGTTGCAGCCATTCCTCGAAGCCCATCCGCGCCTGTTCGTGCTGACCGGCGCCGGCTGCAGCACCGCCTCGGCATTCCCGACTACCGCGACCGCGACGGCCAATGGAAGCGTCCGCCGCCGGTGAACTACAGCGCGTTCATGCATGAGCCAGCGACGCGCCAGCGCTACTGGGCACGCAGCATGGTCGGCTGGCGGCGCTTCGGCAGTGCGCAACCGAACGCCGCGCACCACGCCCTGGCCACGCTGGAGCAACGCGGGCAGGTCGAGTTGCTGGTGACGCAGAACGTGGATCGCCTGCACCAGCGTGCCGGCAGCGAACGGGTGCTCGACCTACACGGCCGCCTCGACGAGGTGCGCTGCATGGGCTGCGACTGGCGAGGCGCCCGCCATGCGTTCCAGCAGCGGCTGCTCGGGCGCAACCCGGCCTGGGCGCAGCTTGATGCCATCGACGCGCCGGACGGCGACGCCGAGCTGGAAGGCCTCGACTTCGCGTCGTTCGAGGTACCGCCCTGTCCGCGCTGCGGCGGCATCGTGAAGCCCGACGTGGTGTTCTTCGGCGAGGCGGTGCCGCGTGAGCGCGTGGAGACCGCCACGCGCGCCTGGCAGGCCGCCGATGCGGTACTGGTGGTGGGTTCCTCGCTGATGGTCTATTCCGGCTACCGCTTCGTGGCGGCCGCCGCGCAGGCAGGCAAGCCGGTGGCCGCGGTGACGCTGGGCCGCACCCGTGCCGATGCGCTGCTCACCCTGAAGGTCGACGCGCCCTGCCAGGAAGCGCTGGCGTTCCTGCGCGCGAACGAGCCGGCGGCCGCCGTACCGCTGCCCTAGGAGCGTGGGCGGCAGAAACACAAGCGGCTGCGGCTGCGCCGTTTTGGCCACCTTCCGCGCCGATTTTTGGCCCATAGAACCACTATGGGCCGGCAAACCGTCACGCAAGCTGGCTCAAAACGGCTTTGCCTCGCCTGCTTGGTTTCTACCGCCCACGCTCCTAGCGCGCCGGCCGCGAAAGCCTGTACGCGCTCGACCCGCAGCCGCTCGGTGAACTGCGCGATTACATCGACCTGGTGTCGAGCCAGTGGGACGACGCGCTGGCGCGGCTGAAACCCTTCGTGGAGAAGTGAGCTGGCCAGTCAGCTGGTGTGATCGAGGATGATCTTCCAGCCGTCGGCGGTCTTTTCCCACAGCAGCGAGAACACGCCATCGTCCTGCGCCACCTCGCCGTGCGTCGCGCGGTCGAGGTGGAAGCGGCCGGTCACCACGGCGTAGCGCGGCTCGCCGCCGGCGCCCGGCAGCAGGCGCACGTCCAGCTCGGAGAAGCTGAGCCGGCCCATCTGCTGCGCCGTCGCGTAGTGCCTGCGGTAACTGTCGAGAATGCTGCGATAGCCCTTGCGCACGCTGCTGCCGATGAAGGTGGTGTCCGGCGCGTCCTTGTAGCCGCGCATGTAGCCTTCCACGTCGCCGCGGTTCCACGCCGCGGCCTGCTGCGCCATCACCTGAGCCGCTTGCAAAATTCCCGCTGAAACCGGTCTAACCGGATCAACCCGTGCGTCGTCGGTTGTTTTTTGACCCCA